>JAIITD010000020.1 GCA_022737715.1 Veillonella sp. | reverse complement strand
TATATAGCCAATACGTATGGCCGGTTTAACGTTTGCTTTGAAAAAGGCAAAGGTTCCTTGTTATGGGATGTAGAAGGTAAAGAATACATCGACCTTGGCTCTGGTATCGGTGTTACGGCCTTTGGTGTAGATGATGATGAATGGTCTAAGGCTGTAATTGCACAAACACATGCATTAAACCATATTTCTAATCTATATTATTCCGTGCCACAAATTAAATTGGCTGAATTATTATGTAAACGGACTGGCATGAAAAAGGTGTTCTTCTGTAACTCCGGTGCAGAATCCAACGAATGTGCCATCAAGGCGGCTCGTAAGTATAGCCATGATAAATACGGCGATGGCCGCAATGTTATTGTTACACTTGTTAATAGCTTCCATGGCCGTACGGTAACGACATTGTCCGCTACAGGTCAAGATGTGTTCCATCAACATTTCTTCCCATTCACAGAAGGATTCGTTCATACGCCTTCTAATGATATTGAAGCGGCTTTAAAAGTCCTAGCCAATCCAGCAGTTTGCGCTATCATGATGGAACCTATTCAAGGTGAAGGTGGCGTTATGCCTCTCGATAAGGACTTCGTTCAAGCGGTTACAAAATATGCTCATGAACACGATCAACTCGTGCTTATCGACGAAGTGCAAACAGGTAATGGACGGACTGGTACTCTATATGCATATGAGCAATTTGGCATCGAACCAGATATCGTATCTACGGCTAAGGGCTTAGCAGGTGGCTTGCCCATGGGCGCTACTCTATTCAATGAAAAAACGCAATTCGTATTAACTGCAGGTGCGCATGCTACTACATTTGGTGGTAACCCAATCTGTGCCGCTGCAGGTTGCACTATCATTGAACGGTTAACACCAGAATTTTTGGCCACTGTGAAAGCTAAAGGTGATTACGTAAAACATGCTTTAGAAGGTAAACCAGGTGTTGTCGGCGTTAGCGGTATGGGCCTTATGATTGGTATCGAAACAACAGTGGATCCTAAAGACGTTATTGCTAAATGTCTAGAAAAGGGCGTAGTATGTTTATCTGCTAAAAACAAGGTTCGTTTGTTGCCAGCTCTTAACATTCCTCAAGAGCAACTAGAAAAAGCTATTACTATCTTGGCAGATGTAATCGGTGAATTGGCTAGTAAATAGTTTTACATTGACAGATTCATTCATTTTGTATGAACAATTGATAAATATATAGATAAAATCCGATGAATATGTAGACTTTATATTCTATTCGTGATAACCTAGAATAAATAGTCTATATTGGAGGAGTAAATATGAATACAGAATCCTTACGTAATGATGTATTGGTTCCTGCTGTTGCTAAAACATTAGATATTGCAGCAAAAGCAAAACCAACAAAA
The DNA here is from genome assembly GCA_022737715.1 of Veillonella sp. Classification (GTDB taxonomy): domain Bacteria; phylum Bacillota; class Negativicutes; order Veillonellales; family Veillonellaceae; genus Veillonella. Next base: position 17,933 of record JAIITD010000020.1, on the reverse strand, counting down.
GATGAGCTCTGCACAACTGCAAAAATTACGGCGGCTGTAGCGGTAGCAACTGCTGTTGTATCCTTAGCGGTACAAGCGGTATTGCGCAATCGATAAGAAGCATAAAGAAAACGACATGGCATTGCCTGTCGTTTTCTTTTACATTTACCCTGTTATTCCCATAAATATGGGGATTTCCAGTATATTTGTTAATCTGTGCTATAAGCTAAGGAGGCGATATCATGCATAGTCGCGATTTAATTGAACAATATAAAACCTATGTCCAAGATTGGCGTAGATACTTTCATAAACACCCAGAACTCAGTAATGAAGAGTTCGAAACCACAAAAACACTAGCTAAAGAATTAGAATCTATGGGCGTAGAGGTTCATGTAGATACAGAACGAGGTACGGGCCTTATCGGCATTATTCATGGTGCAAAACCGGGTAAAGCGATTGCGCTCCGTGCAGATATCGATGCGTTGCCTGTACAAGAGCATAATACATTCGATTTTAAATCCGATGTAGATGGCAAGATGCATGCCTGTGGTCATGACGGCCATATGGCGATATTACTCGGTGCGGCTAAGATGCTTACTGCTATGAAAGACCGTATCGAAGGTGACGTATACCTTGCCTTCCAACCGGCCGAAGAAACCGGTGCAGGCGCTCCTGATTTCATGAAGTTTGATAATTGGTTTGAAAAAATTGATGCCATCTTTGGTGGTCACGTATGGATTGATTTACCAGCAGGCCTCATTTCCGTTGAAGAAGGGCCACGCATGGCGGCTAGCAGTAAAATTACAATCCGCGTAAAAGGCAAACAAGGTCATGGGGCACAACCACATCAAGCTATTGATGCGGTTGTCGTAGCCAGTGCTATCGTTATGAACTTGCAAACTGTAGTATCTCGTAATGTGAGTGCCTTGGACTCTCTTGTACTTACCATCGGTAATATTCATTCTGGCTCAGAATGGAATGTCATCCCAGGCGAAGCACAAATGGGTGGTACAATCCGTTTCTTTGATCCTGCACAAGAGGACTATTATGTAGAATCTATACGCCGCGTTGTAGAACATACTGCATTGGCTTATGGTGCTACGGCTGAATTGATTTATGAAAAGAAAGTGCCTCCAACCATTAATGACGCAGCAGCCAGTGAACTGGCTGAACGCGTTGTTATCGATACACTTGGTAAGGAAAAACTGTCTAAAATGCGCAAGGTAATGCCAGGGGAAGACTTTGCTTGGTACCTACAAGAAAAACCAGGCTGCTTTGCCTTTATCGGTATTCAGAACCCAGAGGTAGGCGCCACCTTTGATCACCATAACAATCGATTCACAATGGACGATAGCGTACTATCTGCTGCATCGGCGGTGTATGCGGAATATGCCATTGCGTGGTTGAAAGAGCATAAGTAACATAGTAGTGTATAAAACACAGAAAGCACCATCATCGTAGCTGATGATGGTGCTTTTGTCATGTATTTTTATTTGTGCTTTGTGTATACTATAATTATATTATACAAGAACGTTTATATGAGAGGTATTTATGAATATACTTATATGTCTCATCATTATTGCCGTTACCGGTATATTACTGATGAAGCGCTATCAACCACAGCCGATTTTGATCGGCATGGGCATCCTCATGATGTATATTGCCTATGAAGGTAGTTGGATTCATGCTATATTAGATGAATCTCAGTCTACAGGCGTTCTGGTATTTGATGCAATGGATATTGTGCGAATTACAACATCAGAGAATGTAGTGAGTTTGGGACTCATGATTATGACCTGTGCTGGTTATGCAAAATACATGGAACACATTGGGGCAGGGACGCGGTTGGCTCACACATTTATAAAGCCCTTGTATCATCTTAACAGGCCATATATTGTGTTGGCTCTTATGTTTCTACTCAATATGGGGTTATCCATATGTGTACCGAATCCATTGAGCCTTGCCTTACTTATGATGGTCACCATCTATCCTGTTCTGTTGAGATTAGGTGTAAGTCCTGTCGGTGCTGCTGCAGTTATTGCTACCGGCCATTTGATGGATGTAGGGCCGGGTGCGGTATCAACATTGCTTATAGCAAAGACACTTAATATACCGGTACCAAACTATTTCGTAGGTTACCAATTACGACTCTATTTCTTGGTGGCTGTTGTGACGGCGGTAGTACACTTTTTATGGCAACGATATCGCGATCGATTAGATGGTCCTATGGATGTAGGTGATTGTGAAATCATCCCTGAGGCACCAATTGGTCCTAAGATATATATGATATTTCCTTTATTGCCACTATGTTTTATCTTGGGATTTAGTCAATATGGTTTGCCTGGCGTAAAGATGAATGTAACCCTTGCTATGATGCTTGCCTTTGGCATTGCTTTATTGGCAGAACTTATCCGTCATCGTAATTTAAGAACCGTCCTTAAAAGTACAACCGTATTTTTTGAAGGAATGGGTAATCAGTTTTCCTATGCTGTAACTTTAATTATTGGTGGACAGGTTTTCGCACAAGGCTTAGTGAGCTTAGGGCTTATTGATTCGCTAGTTAGCGCACTACAAACACTATCTCTTAACTCTGTGGGACTTACCTCTGTCATGGGTGGCGGCATGCTAGGCCTTAGTATGGTAACAGGTAGCAATGTAGCACCTTTATTTACATTGGTACCGCTAGTACCTGATATTGTATCTAACCTCGGACTAGATCCGATAACGACCATGTTAGGCATGCAAAATGGTGCTAGTCTTGGTTTGTTCTTGAGCCCTATCAGCCCTGTTATGGTTGGTGTAGCCGGGGTAGCACATATTAAATCGGTGGATTTACTTAAGCGAACCTCTGTGCCTGTACTTGTAGCACTAATTACGAGCTGTGTGGGGATAAGGATATTATACTAATATTAATGGATAATATAATAATGAATACTGTAACGTAAAATAAGAACCCCCGTTATCAAAATAGATAATGGGGGATTATAGTACTAGTTTCTTTACCATGTTATGGATTATCTATTTTTATATGTAAGTTTTAATTATATATGATATAGGACTTACTTAAATAATTTGTGCTATAATATACATAAATATTAACTCTCTGAAATTGAATCTCCGCCGTTGCGATAGTAGCGCGGTTTATAGGTGTTGTTTTAGCATACTAAAGTGCTATTTGAGGTCGATTTAAAATCTCCGCCGTTAATGGCATTTTTAGGCTAGATAATATCTGTTGTTTCAGATACAGAGTTAAATTAAATAATCCCCTGATGGGGACGGAAACATATGGTTTTACCATCTGGACATAGAAACGAATTTTCTTTCGTTAAATTAAATAATCCCCTGATGGGGACGGAAACTCACGAAATACTTCGAATCGTTTAATAAACGTTTTATCTTGTTAAATTAAATAATCCCCTGATGGGGACGGAAACTTGTGAACTTCTACGATAAAAAAATATCTTGCATGTTTAGTTAAATTAAATAATCCCCTGATGGGGACGGAAACTCTTTAATCTCTTGCAATTGTTCCGTTCTAGTCATTTTCTAGTTAAATTAAATAATCCCCTGATGGGGACGGAAACCATACGATATGCGCCTCCTTAAATGCTTCATTAATTTTTTCTTCTGTTAAATTAAATAATCCCCTGGTGGGGACGGAAACTCGCCAATCTTTCCTAAATCGTTTTGTAATAAAATAGCAAGTTAAATTAAATAAATCCCCTGTTGGGGACGGAAACACGCCTTAACAGGTAACCTATACAGCTACTCACCTATATGTAGTTAAATTAAATAATCCCCTGATGGGGACGAAATCAATATCACACTCAATAATATTAACGATCAAAATAATATCTCATTAAATTAAATAACTAACCCCATAATGGGGACGAAGATCTCTATCTTCAACTCTTTCTCTAACTCTATTTCTGTTGTTAATTAAATTCTCTTATAGGGGAATAGTCTTATCCCAAAAACTCATATGAGTACAAAAATATATCCAGTATATTCTTTAGTGTGAATATGCTGGATTTTTTGTATAAATAAGACTATTTCTCTATTGGTTTTAAACAGAGATGAATATATAATGAAAGTAATAAGTCGTTTATTTCGTAATAAAAGTTTGGAGGCGATGTGATGGGTAAATGGGATGCACTGGTAAAGGGTGCATTGCTACATGATATCGGCAAAGTTGTGTATCGGGCTAATCAAGGATCTGATGCACATTCTAAGCGCGGCGCTGCTTTTATCGAACCCTATTTTTCAGATATGGGTTTGAAGCAAAGTATTACTCATTGTTTGAAGTATCATCATGGGAAAGAGCTTAGAGGGGCTCAATTAAAAAATGATGATTATGCATACATTGTGTATGAAGCGGATAATATTGCTGCTGCCGTGGATCGTCGGGATCTTGATGAGGGTGAAAATACCTCTACACAAAAATTTGATAAAGAGTTACCGCTCCAATCAATTTTTCGTGTGTTTGGTGGTAACACTAGTAATAAACCTTTACAGTATTACCTACGTGGCATTGATGTATCTGATCACTTTAATTATCCTGAAAGCGATAAAACGATACGTGCATCAAGTGATAAGTATAAGGCGTTATATGATGTATTAGTATCTAACTTTCAGCAACAACCAATCGATAAGATGTCAGTTAATGAGTTGTTGAGAATTTATGAAGATACAGTATCCTATATGCCATCTAGTACAGCAACAGATCAGGCTAATGATATTTCTTTGTATATGCACTCAAAGATAACAGCTGCTGTTGCACATAGTATGGTACATTATTTTGAAGAACAGGGGATTACTGATTATAAAGAATACTGTTACCAAAATTCTAAAAAGTTCCGTGAAATGCCAGCATTTAAACTCATATCTGGAGATATTTCTGGTATTCAGAATTTCATCTATACGATTCCGTCTAAAGGTGCATTGAAATCATTACGTGGTCGTTCATTTTATTTAGAAATCCTGATGGAACAAATTGTAGATGAGTTATTAGATGCATTGCGGTTAACACGGGCAAACCTTATTTACAATGGTGGCGGTCATTTTTATGTGCTGGCGCCAAATACAACAAAAACTAGTACTGTTATTGAATCTATGGAAAAATCTATTAATGAATGGTTCTTAACAGTATTCGGTACTAAATTGTATTTAGCGCTTGGCTCTGCTACAGCAACAGCTGAAGATTTAATTAACTCACAACGCACATTGTTCCGTAATGTGAGTCAATCTGTTGGTGAAGAGAAGACTAAACGTTATTCTGAACAGCATTTAACAGACCTATTTAATCCTAACAGTGTATATAATATGGTTCTTCATGGTGATCGGGAATGTTCTATTTGCCATACTTCAACAGCAACACTATCACCTTATGGCAAAGATACTGATGCTGAGGCTTGTCCAATTTGTAATGGCTTATATAGTTTAGGGGAACAGATTGTTGACAGTCGAGATACGGTTTTTGTATTAGCTAGCCCTAATACTAGTGATAATAATGAAAGTATCCCTAAGGTTGAAGTATATATTAACCGATTGAGTGGTGGTGAGGATAAGGGGAAACTATATCTTTATGTAGTTCCTGAATCATCATTACAGAAGTTCGAATCTAGTCATAAAATCCTTAGAATTTACGCTAAGAATACAGCTAAAACTGGACATAATGTATTCAATCGTATTTGGCTAGCCGATTATGTAGCACGTAAGGATAATGGTCAAGTTTATGAATTTGAAGAACTAGCCGCGTCTAGTGGCTTAGGTGATGATAAAGGTATTAAGCGCCTTGGTGTATTACGAGCAGACGTAGATAATCTTGGTGCTGCATTTATTGGGGGCTTTATTTCTGAGGGCTCTGATAAGTTTAAATATGGTACCTTATCACGCTATGCTGACCTATCTCGTGATTTGGCTATGTTCTTTAAGGTTGCCGTTAATAAAATGGCCCAAGGTGATGTGCAAGGTTTTGGTACATCTGTTACACCATTTACTATTTGGGCAAATAAACAAGTTACGACTAGAAAAATTCACGTTATTTATTCTGGCGGTGATGATGTATTCCTTGTAGGTGCATGGGACGAATTATTAGAATTGGCCATCGATATTCGTGAGAAATTAGCTGAGGTTACAGATAATAAAATCACTATGTCTGCTGGTTTAGCTTTATTCTCTCCATCTTATCCGATTAGTCAAATGGCAGCAATTACAGGATTACTTGAAAGTGTGGCTAAAGATAATGATGACAAAGATAGTATCGCTTTATTTGGTTTTGAAACAAATCAAAATGCGAGTGGTGAAGAACGTATATGTCGTCATGTGTATAAGTGGGATGATTTAATTAAGCAAGTAATAAAAGATAAACTTGATCGATTAGAGAAACTATTTGTTATTCCAGGTATTAATGTTAAGGATAATTCAAAACTAGTATTAGGTAAAGGCTTAATTTATAAGTTGATGTACTTATTACAAGGCCTTTTAAATGATAGAGTACAAGGAAAGCATATTAATGTAGCGCGTATTCTTTATTTATTGGCTCGTTTAGAACCTAAGAAAGATGACCCTAAATATGAATCATATAAAAAATTTGTTACAGCGATTCATACTTGGATTCAAACAGAAGCAGATTGCAAAGCGTTATTAACAGCTTGCAACCTCATTGTTTATTATATGCGTGATACAAAGTGAGGAATAGTATATGACACAAGGTAAATTTAATTGGGAGATAGATATTGTCACTAAGGCGGAAGAAGCTATAAATCGATTAAGATATAATCCTAAATGTAATAAAACAGACGAAGTATTTGATGTAAAGTATGCTCAGGTACGTAAGATTTTATCTAGCGTAGTGGCAATTAAAAATAAACTGGGTGTGGAACAACGTAAAAATAAATCTTTTGATAAGTTACCTGATAGCATAGCAATGGAAGTTCGCTTTTTAAAAGCCACATTTTTATATCAAGCTGGTCGAGATAAAGATTATAAATATCCAGTAAAATCATTTATTGAAGATAGTCAATTGGTAGAGATGGTTGAATGCATTGGTACTGATGTTAAAAAGTTTGATATATTCTGTAAATATGTCGAAGCATTAGTAGCTTTTTATAAATATAGAGCTGTCAGTGTTATAGCAGCTGCTAATGAATCGTTTAACAAAAATAAACCATTTAATAATCAAAATTACAATCAATCAAATGGAAATCGTCGATAGGAGGGAGCTAACATGGAGAATATTGATAATTTAAAATCCTTACGTGGTAAATTACTAATTACAGGTACTATTAAAGTAGAAACAGGTATGCATATTGGTGCTAGTAATGATTTTGCTCCTATCGGTGCTGTTGACTCGCCATTCATTCGCGATGTAGTTACTCAGGAGCCAATTCTGCCTGGTAGCTCTATTAAAGGTAAATTGCGTACATTACTAGCAAAAAGTAATTGTGATGGTTATATAATGAATGCGATAGATAAGGATAAAGAGGAAATTAAGCGTTTATTTGGTTCCGTAAATCCTGTAAAGCCAGCTCGTTTACAGTTTTATGATTTATTTATCACAGACGAAACTCGTCAACTGTTTGCTAATATAGAGACAGATACCTATATGGGTGAAATCAAGTTTGAAAACGTTATTGATCGTGTTGATGGTAGTGCTAAACCTCGTCAAATTGAACGTGTTCCAGCAGGTACAGTTTTTGAATTTAAGGTGACATATAACATTGAAAACGAGTCTGAAGTGACTGAAGATATGAGAATCTTACAAGAAGGTCTTGCATTACTAGAAATTGATTATTTAGGTGGTCATGGTTCTAGAGGCTATGGTCGTGTAAATATTTCTATTGATGATGTAAAGTCAGTAGGTAATAGTGCTATTAATACGCAGGATTTATTAGATATATTAAGAAAGTAGGTTGTTACTATGAACTACTATCTATATCCACTGCGTTTTCTTACACCCGTGCATTTTGGGGATACCTCAGAGGGCGGTAGTTTAGAAACTATTTCCCTTACATTAGGCTCTGATGCACTATTTGCTGCATGCTGTCATGAAATCAGTCATGATACGGATTTACTACAATCTTTTATCGACTCTGTAAAAGAGCAGCATATTGTACTATCTAGTTTGTTTCCGTACTGCATAGATAATGGTGAGTATCAATTATATGTTCCCTCACCTATTATGCAAATCGATTCAAAAGAGATGCCGATTACAAGTTTTGAAGAAACCAAGCGCGTAGCAACGGAACAAAAAAAGATAAAGAAAATTGAGTACATTCGTGCATCACAGTTACAAAATTTTAGTCAATATATAGAGTCAGATACATCACAAAAACATATGCCTATCTTTGGAACTAGGCAAGCCGTGACACAAGTAAGTATGCGTGGTGAAAAAAGCAGACCATATTATGTAGGCAGCTATCAATTTATGTCAAATACAGGACTATATATTATAGCTGGGGTTACTGATGATGATAGTCGTGAGTTATTTGAAGCTATTCTTGAATTATTAGGTCTATCTGGTATCGGGGGCAAGCGCAGTAGTGGTTATGGAAAATTTGAATTAGCTGATGATCCTATTGAGTTGGAAACTGAAGGTATTTATGAAGATGATTCTGCCTTATATACATTGCTTCATAATAAGTACGAAAAGATGATGTGCATTAGTGCCTGTGTTCCGACTTGTGAGGATGTGGCTACTTTAAAACAAGGTTCTTATAAATTACAAAAGCGTGGTGGATTTGTAGGAACTGCTGGAAGTACCATTCAAGTAAAACGTAATTCCTATTATGTTGTTAAGGAAGGCTCTGTTTGTCCAAAAGCGTTAGTAGGACAAATGCTTACTATTACGGGGGATAGTTTACCTCACCCTGTATATCGTAATGGCATGGGCTTATGGATTGGGGTGGATTATGAGTAATCGTATAGATCATGCACAACTAACACTCGCTATTGTGAGCCCTACCAATATTGGTGGCCCTGAAAAACTAACTACTAAGGATTATATGTATAATTACGATGCAGGTGAAGTATATCTACTTAATAATTACGAGTGGTTTCGCTTTTTAGCACGACATAATAAACTATCAGAGTTTGAAGCATATATGCAGGATGAGATGGTGAGACCACATGGTCGAACTATGTATGATTGGGCTAAAAATGCTATTGGTGTATCTCAATTAACAAAAGATGCACTAGGCCCTGCTATTAGTTCAATTATGATGTCATCAATATATAATAACGGACGTAAAAACTCACTAAATGACATTACACCCCTAATTCGTGGAGCAAATGGGGATGTTTATATTCCGGGGAGCTCGATTAAAGGTGTTATTGATAGTGCTATTATTTCACATATGCTTCGTAATAATAAAGCCTTTAGGAGTAATGTCCAAAGAGAGTTAATTAGAGTTTTAGATGTATATAAAAAAAAGAATGCTAGCAGCCTATTTAAAGATATATTTAAGGTGGTTAATCAAGCGATTCTTAAGCATATTCATGTCCTTACAAACGATGAAGGAAAGCCATTTAAAGGCATTTTAGCCAGTGCTTTTCGAGGCATTTCTGTTTCTGATGCTATGCCTATGGCTGCGATTCAAACAGAGGTATTAAAGAAAGAGGATTCTTGTATTGAGGAAGATGGAACTCACGCTATTTCGGTACATCGTGAGTGTATTTTACCTAATCAAAAGTTTTCCTTTACATTAACTCTTGATACCGCTATGACAAAGGAAATAGGGATTACGAGTATCGATCAAGTATTAGATATTTTACAAGAAGATTTTGATGCTATCCATAAGTTATTAGCCTCTAAATTTAAGAAGGTGAGTACTTCTATCTTTAAGGCTTTAGAATCAGCTAATGCCTATATTGGTAGTAATACCGGATTTGTTCAAAAGACTATTATTATGTCGGCTTTCACAGATGATGAAAAGACAGGCATTGATGTTATTAGAGCTATTTTAGATGTGAAATTTCCAAAAGCTAAACATGATATTAAGGATAAAGTTATGGCACCTCGTGCACTTAATTTAGTAAAGTGGAATGGACATTATTATGAGATGGGGGGCATTCATATTGGCAGATAATGTTGAAATTATGGCCATAGGGTTAGGAATAACAGCAGATCCATCGATTAAAATTGTGCAGTCTATAGGTAGCGTACTACATGGTGTATTAATGGAGTTAGTGGGGACAGAATACGCTGGTCAGTTGCATGAAATGGGCCTGCGCCCTTATAGTCAATATGTATTTTTTGATAAAGAAAAAGGTCTATATATTTGGCGACTTTCTGCCGTAACAGCAGAGGCAGTTAATCGTATATTACGTCCAGTACTAGATATGCCTGAAAAGATTTTTTTGAAACAAAAACGAGGGAATATCTATATTCAGGATAGAACCATCTTAGAAGAAACCTCCTATGAAGCCTTAATGGCTAAGTTCTGGAGTGGGGAAGCAGAGTATGCACAAGCTAAATTGAGGTGCGTGACTACAACAAGCTTTAAGGTAGACCAACAGTATACAATTTTCCCTGAAGCGTTCCGAATTTATCGTTATTTGTTGCGTCAATGGAATCAATTTACAACGTTTGAAATGATGGATTCCGATGATTTATTAGCAGCACTTGAATCCGCGGCTTTTATTCGTGATTATAATTTGCGTATGGGTATGTATGGATTAGAGGGCGTTAAAATTCGAGGGTTTAGAGGGCAGATTATTATGCAATTTAAACGGAATTTGGTGATGCAACGCATTTTAGCTCTATTAACCTACTATAGCCAATTCACGGGACTAGGAATAAAAACTGCATTAGGTATGGGGGGCGTACAAAGCGAGGTAGTACAATGAGAATTCTTTATACTCCTGTGGGGGATACAGATCCTATTCGTGGATGTTATGATGGTGCAATGATTCATATCGTAAGACATTATAATCCTGATGTGGCAATCCTTGTATTGAGTAAGGATATGGAGATAAAAGAAAAATCTAATAATCGATTTTCAAAGGCTTTAAAACATGTGAAAGCTGATTTAGATATTAGGTTTGTATATACAGGACTTGAAGCGGTACATCGCATTGATACATTGCAACCATTTGTTGACCATTTCTATGAGACGATTTCAGAATATCCTGATGCAGAAATCTTACTTAATTTAAGTTCTGGCACACCTCAAATGAAGCTAATCATGTCTTATCTGAGTGTAGAGCATGATGCGGTGCGAGGTATTCAGGTTGATAGCCCTCAACGTGGTTCTAATCGCTCTGAACCTGCAGTTAATGATGACGAAGATATTGAAGTCGTTATTGAAAATAATTTTGACGATCAAGAGGATAGTGAGAACCGATGCCATGAGCCTCAATTGGGGTATATTAAGCGTAATAATATCAAACAATCTCTTCATACGCTCATTACTAGCTATAAATACAAAGAAGCTATAAGCTCTTATCATAGCTATAAAAGAACCTTTGAAGCAGGTGTTATTAATGATGTATTACCATTATTAGAACATGCTCAGTTACGACTAGGGTTAGATTATGAGGGGGCTATACAAAAAGTTCGCAAAGTAGGTTCTACATCATTAGCTTTTTTATTTTCTGATAGGAAACCATGTAAATTATATGAGTTTTTAATGCTTATGGAAGTACGATTGAAACAAGGTCAAATCGAGGATTTTATTTTAAAAATTACTCCTTTTATGTATGATCTTATGCGTTATTACTTTTATAAAGCACTTCATGTAAATTGGCGACAAGTTGAGAGAAAAACGCCCATGGGGACACGCTTAGATATGCTAGCCTTTGAAAATCAATATCCTGATTTATATAAATCATGGAGAGCTAACACTAAGACACCTCAAATGCAAGATATTCAATTATCCTTGTATCATATGTTACATATGTTAGAAGATTTGGATACAGTTGATAATTCTTTATTGGAACAGTTAAAAGAGATTCGTAGTATTGAGCAAAAAATTCGTAATAAAATGGCTCATGAGATTGTAGTATTTACAGAACAAGATATATGTAGTGCTGTAGGAATTCAATCTTTACAATCTTTTTTGCATCAAATAAAGGATATATTCTTTTTTATTACTGAACAGAAAAAACAAAATAAACTAATTTATGATGTTATTAATCAATATGTGTTAGAACAGATACAATAGATATAATGGCGTAAAGGAGGCGACTATATGTCATCCTTATATGTTACAGAAGCTGGTTCGTTTATAAAACGCAATGGTGGTCATGTTGTAGTAGGGCGTAATAATGAAGTTTTATTTGAAGTACCAATAGAACGTATTGAAGATATTACTGTTTTTGATACAGTATCTATAACGAGTTCTCTTGTTACAGACTTTATTGAACGGGGGATACCTATTACTTGGTTATCTGGGTATGGTAAATATTTTGGTACTATCATTAATACAAATACCATTGATATTAATAAACATAAGAAACAATTTGATTTGTTAGACAATCATGAATTTAGATTAGCTATGTCTCGTAAAATTATTCGTGCAAAGGTGCGAAATCAATTAACTATATTGCGTCGTTATGCTCGAAATTTAGATGAAGATATAAGTATAGATACGCAGATTGATAATATAAAATCTGTCCGTAGTCATATTGGTGAATGTGTTCGTATTTCTGAACTTATGGGCTATGAAGGTATTATTAGCCGTCTCTATTTCGAGGCATTAGGTAAAATAGTACCGACTTCATTTTCCTTTTCTAAACGATCTAAACAGCCTCCTCGTGATGAATTTAATGCGATGTTAGGTTTAGGATATAGCATGTTATTTAATGAAATTCTCGCAGGTCTAATTAATGCAGGGCTACATCCATTTGTTGGCGTTATGCATAGTTTAGGAAAGGGACATCCTGCACTTGCATCAGATTTGATTGAAGAATGGAGAGCACCGATTATAGATTCAATGGTGCTCTCTATGGTGAGCCGTAATATGGTGGAAGTATCTGATTTTGATAATTCAGATAAGGGCTGTTACCTAACCACAGAAGGGCGAAAAGGATTTTTGGTTGCTTATAATAAGAAAATTCGCTCTGAAAATTAATATATTGATGATTGTAAAAGCTATCGAGAATCTATTTATAAACAATGTAAGCAATTTGCTAGTGCAATTATACATGAAGATGTAGATTTGTATACGCCATTGGAGATTCACTGATATGAAAAAATTTATAGTATTAGTTATCTATGATGTAGTTGATAATAAAACACGCAATCATCTTGTAAAATGTTTAGAACGATATGGCGTACGTGTTCAGAAATCTGCATTTGAGGTATTGCTCAATAGAAAACAATACGATGTAATGATGCGTCGGGCGAGTCGAATTATTAATCCAGAAGAGGATTCTCTACGAGTATATATACTTGATGATATTATTAATATTTATACATGGGGGATTGGCGAACGAAAAGAGCAAGATTGTATCATATTGTAATGCATTGATTAGAAATATTATTTAATAACCAATAGTAGAATTATCTTTGTTTTATTAGTTGCATATATCTAATGTACTGGTACTGGTGATTCTACTATTGTATTTTTTTTGTTTTTTTATGCTATAATATATCTAGATTATAACCTTGTGAAATAAAATCTCCTCCGTTGTGATAGTGGTGCGATTTGTAGGTGTTATTTTAGCATGCTAAAGTGCTATTTGAGGCTCATTTATGATCTCCGCCGTTAATGGTGATTTTGAACTAGGTAACATCTATTGTTTCAGATACAGGGTTAAATTAAATAATCCCCTGATGGGGACGGAAACTAAACTACAGACAATCAAATTTGTGTGATTAGCATTCGAGCCAGTTAAATTAAATAATCCCCTGATGGGGACGGAAACTTATTTAATTCTAATTCACGATTATATACTGCAATAACACACGTTAAATTAAATAATCCCCTGATGGGGACGGAAACCCAGTTTTGAAAGCTACGTTCAATGTGTATTGATTTTCACTGCCGTTAAATTAAATAATCCCCTGATGGGGACGGAAACGCATCGTTTAACAACTTGTGTGTCATTATGTTGAACATCTTGTGTTAAATTAAATAATCCCCTGATGGGGGCGGAAACAAAATGAAGATATGTTTTTCTTTGAGCTTCATAATTGATATTGAGTTAAATTAAATAATCCCCTAATGGGGACGGAAACTGTAAATATGATCAGTGCTAACCGCAGTATTAGTAGTAGAATTGTTACATTAAATAATCCCCTAATAGGGACGGAAACCGATTTGTTAATATGTTATATCTAGTTAATTAGGAAATACCGCTAAATTAAATAATCCCCTAATGGGGACGGAAACGTCATTTCAATTTGCTTTTGACCGCTCATGATCATTGCTTGCTGTTAAATTAAATAATCCCCTAATGGGGACGGAAGCTGAATTTCTTTCTGTGTTTTTGTTGATTAAAATATGTTCAATTAAACTATCTCCCGAAATATAAGTTTCGAAACTTATTATATATTTGGGGAGCTTTACTCGTTGTCTGTTTATGGACTGTGTTACATGAAAAAAGTAGCATTACTATACGTAATATAGACCATTGGCATATGCCATCTGTGTCTATACGTTAGTAATGCTACTTTTATTATGATACTAGATTTATTCTGTTAAATATTTTATTACTTTAATTTCATTAGATATGCATTTAGCATGTCTAACCGTTCAGCAAATAATGTTTTCATCATAGTAAGACGATCTTCCGTAATATTTGGATTTTTTGCATATATGGAATCAATCAATTCCATCGCTGTTTTAGACAATGACTGCGGAATTGTTATTGGTGTTGTTACATACTTTATTTGCTTATCATGTTTTGATTTAAATGGTAATGAATGGTATGTATGGAATGGTCTATGAGGATTAATCGTCATTTCGTTGTACCATAGGGTATTGCCATTATCGAAGATAGGGGCCATGCCAAGGAATTCAAGTGTTGCAGAATTCCGTAAAAATCCAAAGTTACCATAATGGCGGTCGTCATTTAATGTTAGATAGTCTAAAGCAAGTGTCGCATCTAAATGGGCTTTCACATTTGGAACTGAAAACTGTGCACACTGATCTAAGAACGCTTGATATTTATTATCGCGTCGTTTAAGTGGCGCCGCTATGTGCCATGCAGGTATATATTCAATGTCTATACTTGTAAATAGTGGGCAGGATGACACGATTTCACCAGATGCGATTGTTTCTAATTCATATGTTACATGGTGAAAGTTTAGTTCTTTGCATAATTTTGACACAAATACTTCATTAAATGGTTGTTGATTGAGGAAGTTTCCAGCTTTTAATAGGCGAATACCTTTTTTTTGTTGCACCCACATCTGACGAAGAGAACCGTTTACAGATGAATTCGGTGTAATTAAATCGATATCGATATCATCAGAATCAGATAAGAATAAAGGCGTGTCAATTATAGGATGGTCATAAAAATTGATAGTATCCCAATCTAAATTAGAGTGTATTGGTTTCATCCAATAGTGGTCAGATAGATTAAGTTGATATGATTTTAAAGAAAATTCTAATGCATCTGATGCGTGATAGGCCTCTAGTAAATCTTCTAAATTAGGTCGCGAACCGGGGATCGCACGATGCTTTAAAAAATCATTAAGTGCGATTTCTTGATTGTCCATGACCATCATATTCAATGGTTTGCGGTCTGGATTTATTATTTCAGTAACCTTTGTTACTGTTAAAGTATCATCTAATATTGCTGTTAACACAGGAATATTTTTATGCATTAGGATATATCTGCACATAGCATCACCTCCTTTATGTTAAGAATTAATAATTATATACATTATATCGTAAAATAAAGCTATAGGTATATATTTTACATAGTAATCTAATATTTCTTAATAAAATGACTGTTAGCAAAACAAAACGCCCCCTTCACAACAACCATCTAAGGCTGCCAATGAAGAGGGCGTTTTGCATTGTAGTAAGAAAGTTAGTAAACATTTAGACGGAATCTAAATGTATGTATATAAGGCCATATAGCTTACGATAAGAGGGGAAAGTAGCATCCTATGGGAGTAGTATTGCATAAAAAGGGGAAATATATTAGGATGCGTCTCTCATAGATATGCAAGGGATATACAGGGGAGATATCTATGGTTGTACAACTATATGGCCGTATATAACGGTATGTAATATAAATTAGAATTTGTGCGTGAATCCAGCGTTTACGCCCCAGTCAGCTTGGTAATCACCAGATAGACCGGTAGTAACGTCCGCATATACACTGTTGTTCGTATTGAAACCATAACGGCCGCCGAATGCGAGTTCAGTCCAAGTGCCTTTGAGGTCTTGTTCTGTCAATTTTACGGCATTACCGCTAGCATAGGTAGTTTTTACATTGCCTGTGAAAGCGTGACCTGCAGCAAAGCGTGTATATAGATTACCATTGCCAAATTGTTTGCCTACTTCGAGACCTAGTTTGCCAGATGTGCTGTTCACACTAGCTTGGTTAACGGAAACATTGCCTGCTGTAAAGTCACGACCACCGAAGTGTGTATAGTTTAATTGTGCTTGTGGTTCTACATAGAAACCATTAGCAGATTTTATAGTTTTGCCGTAGCGAACACCGATGCTATAAGCATTGGATTTTACATCGCCAGATTTAGCTTGGCCGATTTCATTACGTGCTGTAAATTCATTAGAGATACGACCTACTTGAGATTCTACATGTACGTATTGATCCTTACCAAGGTCTTTCAAACCATATGCGCCAACAGCGTAGGATTTCACCTTACCAGAACCATTGAATACATAATCTTCAGAACCGCGTAGGTAAGAAACTTGACCACCTACAGTCCAGTCACGGCTCGTTTTAGTATCATAACCGCCTTGGAGGCTTGTGTAATCAGTAGCTGTATTGATACCATCATTTGAATAATTATATCTACCGCCACCAATACGAGCCCAAATACCTGTTGGCGCACCTTGTTGTAATTGACTTGTACGATTCATATCGCTCGTCATTGTACGCCATGCGTTGATATTACCAACTACAGCAGAACGAATGCCACGCATATGAGGTGTATCATATGCACCTGTGGTTACTACAGGGCTTGGAGTTACAGGCGTAGGCGCTGGGGTAACAGGAGTAACTGGAGTTACAGGGGTAGGTGCCGGAGTAACAGGGGTCACAGGCGTAGGAGCCGGTGTAACAGGAGTTACAGGAGTTACAGGAGAAGGTGTTGGCGTAACTGGAGTAACAGGGCTAGGAGTTGGAGTAACAGGTGTTACAGGAGTAGGTGATGGAGTAACAGGTGTTACAGGAGTAGGTGATGGAGTAACCGGTGTTACTGGTGTTGGAGCTGGCGTAGGCGTTGGAGTAGGAGCCACATAGGAACCTTGACCATTACCGTTTTGCCATGTAATATCTCCTTCTTTTTGATCTGTTGTTAATGCTTTTTGGAAGCTTGATACGATGCCGTTAGACGCGATGGATACGGTACCAGAAAGGTTTCTTTCACCATTCATATAATTTTCGTAATAGAATTTATGCGCTAGGTTATCTAGAATCTTGTTTACATTGCTTTCAGAGGACGTATCGAGATGATCGCCTGTTACATAGCCATGCACGCCAGATCCTGTTGTAGCAGATTTTACGATGAAGTTACCGCCTTCGATGTCAGATGCATCAAGACCTGTTTTTTGAGCGGGCGGTTTAGCGAAGTTCAAACCAGTACCAGCACTCATGTCGTAAATGACATTGATGTGGCCATCCAAGTTATTGACATGAATGTCGCTACGAGAATCTTGGGAAATACGGCTGAAACCTTCGCGTGTACGTGTGCCCTTGAGGGTATTAATGCTACTGCGTGCTGTTTTACCATCAATTTCGAAAGCTTCCAAGCCACCCATGTTATCGTGGCTCCACATGCCACCATCAAAGGTCATGTTGATTTCGCC
>JAIITD010000208.1 GCA_022737715.1 Veillonella sp. | reverse complement strand
GCCAACATAACGCCGATTTGATTAAATAGGTTTACAAAGCCTGCCGTAGTGCCTCGCAAGTGAGGTTCTGCTGATTGTACAACGAGAGCATTTGTCAATGCACTGTGCATAAATGCGCCAATACCAAGAATTGGGCCTGTAATAAAGAGCATATCTGGGTTTGTGGTGCTCGCAAAGAGTATTAAGGCCGGTCCAAATAAGAACATAACAAGCGCTGTTAAATGGTTTTTCTTAATTGGCAAGATATCGGATAGAATGCCAATGGTTGGCTTTGCAATAAGTGCTGCCAAGCCAAAGGCAGACATAACATGACCCGCGTAGATAGCATTAACGCCTAGTTGTTTAACCATGTACAAGTTAGACCATTGAGCTACCGCCCATGTAGCACCGGTAGCAAAGAAGCCAGCAAATGCAAGGCAACGAATATTGCGATTTTTTAACACGTGAAGCAAGTTTTCTTTTATGGATGTCTTTTCCCCTATATGAGCTGATCCAGAGCTCGCCTCTGCTTCTCGTTGAGCTAGGATGTCTGCACTCGGTTTACGCACCGTAAAATAGCTAAGAATAAATACAATAATTGGTAACACTGCCGTTAAAAGAAATGCATTTTGCCAACCATAATTAGTTGCCACATAAGGTGCATATAGGTTTACCGTCGTCAATCCAAGGGATGTACAAGACATGAAAATACCAACCGCAGCACCACGTTGATTAGGGCCAAAGTAATCACCAATGGCACTCAAGCAAGAAGCTTGTACAGGGCCCGATACGATACCCAATAAGAAACGCAATACCCATCCGTAGGTGTAATTATCTATGGTACTCATCAATGCGGTGATGACTGCCATGGCGAGTAAGCTAACCAATATAGTATAGCGATAGCCAATTCGGTCCGCTAGAATACCACCTGGCAACACCATGATGGCATACCCCATGTAAAAGGCGGACAAATAGGACGTCCCCATTTGCGGTGTAAAATTCAAAGCTTCATTGACAATCGGCATCAATGACGCCCAAGAAAGACGCATAACAAAGCTAATCAAAAACGTTAGCCATACGCTGACAAGAATTAAAATCTGAGTTCGTGAGAAACCAATTCTACTCATACGAGCTCCTTTCTACAGAAAAATAACATATAGAGCTATCATACTATAAATAGAAAGAGTTTTTCAAACTCTTTCTATTTACCATCACACAACAGGATAATATATATGATAGAGTATGGAGAATCCCTTCGTACTACTCTCCTTGACAGATAAATTTATATCACTTATCTTAAAATCATAAGTAGGATTATTGGACTGACTACCTGTACCCTTATGTACAGCAGCAGCAATAATCCTACTTAATTTATTTATACACTGATATTAGGGGGTTATAGGACAAAAAAAGCAGTACTACTAACGTTAAGGCACAGAGTGGCAATAGCCAAGCGGCCAATTATACGTCTAGTAGTACTGCTTTTGATACTATAAGTATAAAAGATATGGTAAACATCGTCAATAATAGAACCTACAGCAAATTTCAGACAAAGCTATTAAACAGATATTGACATATGTTAACATACTCTAATATATGCTAAGAACCCTCTATCAATTTGATAAAGGGTTCTCTATAATAATATACAAGGAACGGGCTCCAATTGCCTTACCAAGTATATTAATAAATCAAAAGAAACGAGCAACAGGCAACAAATGGCCCAACCGATTTCTAAAGATTCATAAAATTGAATGGCGGAGAGGGTGGGATTCGAACCCACGGCCCCTTGCGGAGTCACTGGTTTTCAAGACCAGCTCCTTAAACCACTCGGACACCTCTCC
>JAIITD010000019.1 GCA_022737715.1 Veillonella sp. | reverse complement strand
GCACTATATGTGGTTCTGTAATTTAGTACAGGCCTGTTCTAATTCTAACGAGCACTATATGTGGTTCTGTAATTTAGTACAGGCCTGTTCTAATTCTAAAAAGGGTCTAATGGTGTCTAATAAATAAGAAATCGCGGCTAGTTGATTAGAAATTAATTAACTAGTCGCGATTTTTTATATCTATATTTTTGTAAGAAATACCCTGTTCCCAATATTCATTGATTACACCTGCATGGTCGCCCAAGTGAGTACGTCATAAATAAGAGCTACAACAACAGCCATAGCTAGTTGTCCGCCAATATAGACAGGCACAAGGTATATAAAAAAGGCCCATAAGGCACCGATAATTTTCATCCATACGGATCCAAGTTGTTTACTTTCAACCCAAGCTACAAAACGATCTAACGGGTTAACGATTTTTATAATCCATCGTGGAACGTCCTTATCTGGATTGCACGCAGGCAGGTATAGCAGTAATAACGGCAATACAATGGCATCAATGGCGAGCAATGTGGTTAGTGTCAAAGAAAACCAATCGGGTTCTCCTTCCCACGTCACAGGATGCGAATAAAAACGAAGCCCCCACAAATAGGCTTTGTATACGATATACGGTTCTAATAGCCATAGTAGGGGCTTTGTAATATGCATAATAAACACTCTCTCTAAATTATAAATAGTATATTAATTATAGCATATTTTTAATTTTTTATGACGTTAAAACACCAGTGTATTATGCAAAATAATGACACTGGTGTCTCAGCAAAAGATATTCTATTATTCCACAACGACCGTATTATCTCGTCTTACTGTTTCAAGCATTTTAGATCGTACTGTAGATTCTGTATCGAGTTTATGTTTTCCACCGTACCAAGCCATGTCGGCACCGGCAAGACGGAACATGATTTTACCATAAGCGCTACCCGATGTATGTTCTGGTTTATTGAATCCCATATCAATGGACACGCGCGGTGTCAGTTGCAATTCGGTGCCAAGTCGCAACCCGTTTTTATCAGCACTACGGTTCAAAGTCCAGTGATAGGCCTCTCCATAGATGCGAGCCCAACGGGCATTTTTAAATGTTTTTCCATAGGACACGGTATAGCCATCGGTAATCCGTTCCAATGCACCATTGACCATATGGTCATCACTCATACCACGATAATAATTGAACCGGAACTCGCTTTCACCAGAAAGATACTCAAGACCAGCACTCATGCGTCTATGTTGGCCCTTGAAACGGTGGTCATAAAACAGGTTCGCGCCGTGCAAATGATGGTCATCACGGCTGATGCGGCGATAGCCAAAACCGCTGTTAAGGGTCGTGCCAATGTCCGCAGCGCGTGCTACAGAACCTTGGGTAAACCAAACTTGGCGAGACTGGTCGGCATAATGGCCTATAGGTTGCACTGTTTCTGCACTATAGAGAGGCTTCCAATCCTTCTGAAAGCTTAGCGCCACGGTGGTTCGTTTCATCCACGCCTTACCATTGGTATGCATATCATAATTAATATTGGACACAGCTACCGCATTGATTGCGGAATTCACCGCATCAACACTAGAATACCGCGTCGTTTTACGCTCTGTTGTATCCATCACCAAAGGGCCGCTTTCACCAATCTGATGATCCGGCAAATAGGCCGGCGAGATGTGGAATTCCTCAGTATTCACTTGTCCATTTTTCGTAGAAGACACCACATCGCTGGCCCATACAGTAGGAGCCAGTAGTAGTCCACACAACACACACACTAAAAATCGCATATACACTCTCTCATCATTAACGTTCACGATTCATTAATGAAAAACTAATGAAATATCTATTAGTATACCGAAAAAATGTATATGCTGTCAAAAAACGGCTGTAACAACATGCATTTACTGCGCATGCTATTACAGCCATTTATAGTAGTAATCAGAATATGGGGTACGATGTCATTCAGCTAATTACAAATTTAGTGCTTCCATCCATTCTTTTTCTTTAAAGCCTACCAAGACCTTATCTTCTAATACCAAAATTGGACGCTTTACGAGCATACCGTTGGATGCCAACAAAGCTAATTTTTCCTCTTCGCTAAGGCCTGGCAATTTATCCTTTAATTGTTGTTCACGATAAATCAAGCCAGACGTATTAAAAAATGCTTTCAAATCCTTACCAGATTGAGGATACCATGCAGCGATTTCCTCAGCTGTAGGGTTTTCAGATTTAATATCACGATCCGTGTACTCAATATGATGATCATCTAAAAACTTCTTTGCTTTTTTGCAAGTTGTACATTTTGGATATTCTACAAATAACATAGGAACTCCTTTATCTACATATAACATCAAGAATCATTATTTATATGTATAGTGTATCAGATATATCGATTAATTTCAATTTATTGTTTTATATATCGTCCGTAGGAATAGCACCTTCTTAATTATCGCTTACAATAATCTTAGTCACCTTGCTGCCATTATGTTCAAAGAATATACCGCGAATGTTATCGCTATTATATCTAAGATATCCATAGAACCAACGGTTATTAAAGTCAATAAAATCAGGGCGTCCATAGACGTCCATAACCTTTTTCAAGGTATCGCCAACGGCAATGCCTCGAGCAGTTACAGCATCGCGATTGCTTACGGTTATATACCATACGATAGGTCTGCTATCTTGCATCAGAGAATGTCCAAACTTGATACCTCCATAGGTAAGCTCGTCACGTTTTTCACTGGTCGGCTGACCAAGGCTGGCCTTTACCGCATCAAAAGAGGTGCCCAAAGATACGCCGGCAATTTTCATATCTTCAGCAGGCAAATAGGCCCCTATGACCTGACCGGGTCTATAATTACGATACTGCTCCGCTTTTGGCCAACTTGGTGAAAGCTTAGCATTACTCGTTTCCAAACGATCCATGGCTTTGCTCAGCCAGCTGGCATCAGCAATAGAACTCATATTACCCGCCAGTAATATAGCAAGACCTAAACTAAGTGCTAAAAATTTTATTCTCATTATTCTCTCCTAGTCTCTCAAAACTATAAATTAATATAATCTTACTGATTATAAAGTGCTATTTTCTTCATATACCAAGGAATATAGACCGGATTTGCTTCTAACTGCTTCTTATAGTTTCTATGTACTCTCCATTGAGGTTCCTTTTGGAGTGTGCTTGTATTATCAAAGCCTACATATTCTATTATATCTCTCAGTTGTTTATGATTATATGAGGATATACTTTCATCATAAAGAATTCGATAACTATAAGCATATACTGAATCTTTTGTATAGTGTCTCAAGTATGAGTTACCTTTGTTTATTTGACGATCAATTAAGAATCCTGGCAAGCCGTTGTTCCATACGGTAGCATATTGGGTAGGTAAATCAAGGTCGCCATATTTATCCAAAAACCACAGTATTTGAGGTGTGGCGCTAGAACGATCTATATGATCTTTCTTAAATATATGACGTATAACACGAATCGTGATTCCCTTATCTTCATAGGTTCGCACCTCATACCGACCTTCTTCTACAGTTTGACTGATCAATTTAGCAGTTTTAGGAATACGATACGTAAAATTACCCCATCTTTCAGTCTTAGAATAAGAATCTAATCCCGCAATCGATTCAATTGATGGAATAATATAATTGCTCATGACTACTTCAGCAGGTTGATTTTGGAATGGATCATTCTTCGTCACAGAACGGCCATATGTAATGCCATACGTATGGTTGGAATTAAACGGAGTGAATTCAGTATACATCACATGTTCTTTAGGATCCGACACAAGTTTCCAAGAAGCCTGTTTTAAATTGTCATATGTATACTTTCCATGCTCATAACCCTTTATTTGCTTACTATGAGGAGGACCTACAAGCAAAAATCCAGTAAGGCTCCGAACAGCATATAATGGTCCTTTTTCTGTATTCGACGTAATTACATCACCTCGAATACTAACATCAGGCACAGAGAAACGAATCGCATTGGCTTTGTCATGCACCAAAACAACAGTAGATTGTGAAAACTCTGCTAATCTAACAGCTTTATCATATCCAGGTTTCTCTTGATTAATTTTTGCTATCAATGAATCTGAGGCTCTCGGATGAGACTTAACATACGCCACATATGCGTCTACCTCCTTAACAGCCGGCTCATTGATATGTGAATAATTTTCATAGGCATTTGCAGAAATTTTCCTGTCTGCACCAGGTACAGGAGGTTGTCCTGCCGGCACCTCAATCTCTACGGCATTAACATTCATAGTGAAAGCCAATGCTATCGCCATCATAACTAAGCTACGCCGCATCATATTACACCCTCTTCTCTCAACATAAAATAAGCACAACACTTCTCAGTATAAGTATACTATGCTAAGAAGCATTGTGCCTATTGTTTTATAGTTTATTCGTATTTGACGATATTTATGCTTTTTTATGCCCATATGCACGGTGTTTTCAGCAAGTTCTGAATCAAATTGTGCCCTGCTATGACGGTCATAATTGATGGAGCGCAATAGGTAAATTCTGAGTCTGGCACAATCGTTTTGATGTAACAATCTTGTGTTTCCATAAATGATTTGTATGTGTCGAGTGAAAAGAGCCCATAGTTACCGCACAGTTCCCATTTATCTTTAGCGAGAAGGGCCAAAAATTCATCGGCGTGTGGGTCATATGCAATGTTAGGCAAGGTGCTTGTTGTTAGTCCTGTATCACTATTTGTGCATGGAGAAATATGATACATATACCCTCTTGGTGTGATACAAAGCATCCAAGGAATTGCTCTAATCATAAGGGCCCGTTTAAAAGCGCCAAATACTTCTTGTAACCTTGATTTCCGCACATAAAGGACATAAAAGGTTTCCCTATATTCCGTTGGATCATCAGGCGTATCGAGATAGGTTTGTTCCACTATATCAAAGGGGACATTACATATATTGGCTAGATCTTCAATCGAATGGCGCCACATTCCCCTACGTACTAAACTAATACGCCTTTTGGGGAACAGTAAAATATATTCACTGCCAACATAATCAGATAAAGCACCAAAATGAGTGCCATCTTGACGATTAAACTCAGGGAATTGCACATGCCGATAATCAGCATCAATGCCCGTGCAAGCGTAGCTTTCACCTAAAACAGTGCTACCATAGGCCTCAATCTGTTTAGGGTCCCAGTCCCTAAGTCATCGCCATACCGCATTTTGCCATAATCATACTGAAGCATCTTGGTGTGCCCCGTAGGCGACACGCAGAGCACGCAAGGATACCCATACTGTTGCGTATACCAACCGCCCACGCTATGCCAATCCGCAATCCGATTTTCAGGCCATGCAAACAAGGTCATTTCCACCGGCTGCTGTCCATGTACACCATTCACGGACGCCGTACCATGAATCGTATGCTTATACCAATTTCGACCAATCATATACTGCCATGCCAACGGTGGCGTCGGACCACGTTGGCCAACAGGATCACTAATCACAATGAGCATACCCATGCGCGCTTTGCGATAGGGTCTAACAATATCATTAATTTGGCGCACTAAACCTTGATTCATAGGACATCCCCCTTTTATCTTACCAATCTTGATGAAAGCTAACGCTATTTATACCTTTAGTATAAACGGGAATATGCGTAAAATTTTGCGCATTATGACATAAGAACTCATTACTGCTTAAACTATGAGAAAGTTATATAATTATACTTAATAAAGAGAATCTATGTATTGTTATAGCTCCTATAAAAGAGATGATATAACCAGGAGAGGTTACCATGCAAAAATTACCACTATTAATAGGTGCTTTCATCATGAGCACTGTACTGTCACCAGCAGAGGCCATCGACGTCAATATTCCTGGTGCGGATGCGAAAATTCCAAAGGATGCATATATAAATTATCAGGCTACAAACCCAGCCATTGAGCAGGATGTAACGAATTATGTAGAAACGTTAAAGAGCACCGATAAAGCCAACGGTATTAGTAGAAACGAACTAGCCTATGCCAAAGAGGCCTCCATATATCGTGGCGAGCATTACCACAATACGGTGATTTCCGTTCACAATCGCTACAGCCAGATTCGGCTTTCATTCCCCGTAGCAGGCATAAAGAGTGAATATAATATTGGTCGGTATAAAAATCCTGATCGCACTATAGAGGATTATCGCGTTATAACTGATAATGGCAGCCTCAATCTAGAGATCGACTACGGTTATTATACTAACCATAATTGGCGCGATACCAATATCAAGTACGAAAAATTAACAGATAAGGATGTCCGCCAATTCTTGCAAGACAAGGCCAAACGCAATCCCTCGAAGCATATTTCTGATATAAAGGCCACTGTATTTTCATACCCTACCGTTACCTATAGTACTTGGGATAGCATGAAAATACCTTACCTCAAAAACGGTCAAAAAACGACGATGACCGTCGATACAATCAACTTTAAATATATGGGCTTTGCCATACGTTACCCTCTATATCACGCAGGTATCGCCTATTTTAACAATAAACCGGTGTTGAATAAGGTGCCCACCGACAATCTACTTGCCAATTACGTGCTTCCATCGATGAAAAATCTCAATGAGTTGAATGAATATTCACGCATAGAAAATCTGAACGGCATACAATATCGCATACCTAAGGATGCCATATTCAATGGTGAAAGCAAGGATACCTATCAAGATATTAGATATTACAAAAAAGGAGCTATAACCTTTTTTGTTTCTACTATCAATCTTGCTAATAATCCGTATGCTCGCAATTTTATGATTAATGGACATTACAATTTTAATAAAGAGTTACATACATTTTGGGATATATACCGGTACCACCCAACACCAGATTATATAAATTACTCGGTTGTATGGAATAATAATATTCCTGGACTCTCCATACACAGCTATGAACCGTATAGGGACAATCACATCCTAAACTTTGAATCCTATGATGGAACCTATTATTTTATCTATACCATCTTTTATCCAAAATTTTTAAGTGCTGAAGAAGTCCAAAAATTACGGAATATGATTGAGTTCTTTGACTCTACGAATAATCCTGAGTTTAAACTACAGGAACACGTGGTGTTTCCAGAGAACCGCTAGTTTTCTATAGCTTCTTTTTTAACGTTTTAATCTTTTATTGTTAACGTCCTTCAACTTTAACTCATAACAAAAGCTCCGCCTTGAAAATACAAGACGGAGCTCTATATATTCCGTAGAAATCAATGTTATGTTATAAATAATGAGGTTTACTAACAATAGTCTTGTAACTATTGTAATTTTTGTAATGCCATTTTAATTTCTTTAATTTCGGCACGTAAATCTGCATTATCAGCTTGTAAATCCTTAATTTGCTGTGCCATTTCAAAACGGCTCATTTTTAAGGTAGGATCTTGATAGCCTAATTTAAAAGAAGCACCAAGGTTGAATGTACTTTCACTACCTAATGCCACACCAAGATGAACCATGGTATTTTCATTTGGTTGATAAGAGGTACCAATAGCACCAGCCGTTGTATTTTTATAATGGCCGACACTAGTTGCAAAGGACCATTTATCATTTGGATTATAGTCTAAGTAGTGTAACCCAGATAAAGCAGCCGTCGCAGCCCCAGCCTTATTAATTTTACGATCTACATTAATCATAACATTACTAATTTGACTAGTAGCATCACGTAATTGACTCACATTGACGGCATCTGTATCCGCCTCACCAGCAGCTACATCATGCATTTGCATATTTCCTGCATGAATACCAGCCTCACCATCATATGTCAGCATAAGGCCATTTGGTTGACCATCACTAACAGTTATACCTGTAGGATTAACCTGTGTAGAATATATTTTCACATTACTTGGATCTGTATCTGGATCTGGACCTGGCATCATAGAGTTAGCAGCCGCCACATCAACAATACTTAATCCATTACCATTAAAACTCATACTCCTTTGATGATTCGCCACATCTAAAGTACCAGATGTAATAATGGTACGCTCATTACTATTATCTGGGAAATTGTCATTAATCATGATTTGATCACTTGAAATCGTGGTACCATCAAATGGTTGTGATGCGGGTTGTGTACCGACTCTAATCGTATCAGTGCCCACATCTACAGACGCACCGATAACATTGATACTCCAAATAGACATCATTGCCGCTAACACTAACAATCGCTTATTCATAATAACTCTCCCTCTAGCCTACACGGTCTCAGTCAAACACAACACATCTTTATAGATTTCCAGTTATGGACCCTTATGAATAGAGATACATTCTGACAAAACTATACATTCACTATTATAAGAGCTGCTTATTTCTACGTCAATAATATATTTTCATCCTATCTTCATGTTTTTTTGAAAATTTAATTTTTATGTTAACACGACAATTCTACAAACAGCCAGTACCGTAATCACAGTACTGGCTGTTTGTATTCTATTTAGTTTTATGTAGCTATTTCAAATTACCTAATATAACGCGTATTCTTATTTTGCCTTACCTTGTTTTTCATGTTGTTCTACAAGGGCAAGGAATTCTTTAAAGTTGTTGATTTTAACGGCTTGCCATGTGCCATCATCAAGTTTCTTCATAGCAAGGTTGAACGTAACGTCTTGGTTAAGTTCTTTGGAGTTAAATGTAACAGGCACAACGGCGCTATTACCATCAACAGTGGCAGAACCAATGCTTTTGAACTCAAGATCTTTAATACCTGTTTTTTCTTTCATGTCATCTGCTGCTTGTTTTTCGCGAGCATTTTGGTCTGAACTTTCAGGTTGCTTTGCGATAGCACTGTAAATTTCATTACTCAAAATAGGCACAATCTTAGGTTTCAAACCTTGGAACATCACCTCAGCAAGGCCTTTAAGTGGGTTATCCTTAATTTCAGGATCTTCCAGTTGCATAGCCACAACATCATCATAGCCTGAACCGATGATAGAATCTACATCTACATGTTTTTTGAAAGCATTCACATCGTGCTTTTCTACGGCTTCACGAGCAAGGTTCAATGAATAGACAGGTGTTTTTGTAAAGTACAAGAAATACCAACCTAGAGCAATGGCCACAATGGCTACTAATGCAGCAATAATAATCTTCTTTTTAGACATAAGGGTCTCCTCTCATGCAGACATAATAGTATGTAACTTACTTTTAATTTTACACTAAAACCCTACTATTTAGGAAATTAAATTCTATTTTATTCAAAAAAATGTATGATATTGAATTCTATTTATAACTATTCTTATGGTTCATCATCATAAGCTAATCCATATACCTTCTGATAGATCAAATTAGGTAAGGTATATCGTTCTATACCAAATATGGCAGGTAACATCATGGCCTCTATATTTGCTTGCTGAAGTGAGGCGCGAACGCTACCATCATTGGTAAAAGCACCTGCGGCTTTCACCATACCAGTAATCCCAGAATTCTCATCCTTAGCACGCCAAATCGAAATATATGGTACATGAGTGCCTTGTTTAAGCTCTTTTTCATGCGCATTAATCAGATGGCGCAACGATTGATTAAGTTGGTAATCGTATTCGATTTGAATACCTTGAATGAGATTGGATGCAGGCATCAATACATACAGAGTGGCCTCAATGTGGCGATGCCCATTAGAATCTGCGATAGTTCTAATAGACTCAAGATCCAGGTATTTTCCATCACCTCGGCCAGAATCAACAGACGAGTCGATGTGTTGGAATCGATTAGAATTCATTAACTCAGCTTGTGATACAGCATGACCTTTCAAAGGCAGCATAAGACAAGTGAGTAAGCATAGAAAAAGAAAATATATGCGTTTCATCATCCACCTCACTGTACCACAATATCATCAAAATGCTGTTGATACACAGACATAAACATAGCATCTACTAAATCATACATAACAATGTTTTTTCTATAAATCTTCTGATTTATAGTCTCATTAGGGAATAGATTCCGCTTAAGAGCACCATTTAATGTATATATAGCAACGGTGGTATCAGCCATAAACAACCCTGTATTGCTGTCACTAGCTTTCATTAAATCCATCATGGACGAATTGCGATTCATCATACGTGACGAATGAATTAAGGTCGCCAACGAATAGCTCGTATCATAATTGACAGTCAACTGTTTCTCAATGATCTCATTTTGATATGATGAGGTATACACCATATAATACGTACCACTCAACGTATATTTCGGCGGTGCATATTGAACAGACTCAATCGAATATGTATTTAAATAAATATACACACCACCATTTTCAACAAGCGTATGATGAGCATATTCATGAGAATGAATCAACTTAAACTGCGGCGATTCTTTAAGCTCTTGAAATGAAATCGCCTCTGTAGGCTTCGTGAAAGCTAGCAATACAAGGACTAGCATAAAAATACGTCGAATCATAAAAACTTCTCTCCATAAAACTAGTGAAACTATATCTCTCAATAAAATAAGCACAACTTTATTAGCATAAGTATACTATGCAAATAAAATTGTGCCTATTATTTGTTATTCATTCATATTTGACGATATATAAGATTCTATCTATAATATAAATAGATAGTCAGACGAGTCGTAACGTCAGGCTCATCTCACAAACTAATAACATGTAGAAATGGCCTTTCTGTTATCGAATTATAAAGGATAACGAAGGGCTATTTGTCTTTTCCTAGACAAATAAGCGCTATTAATGCACCAAAAGCGATAACAACAGTCATCACCTGCAAAAGGAGCATGATGATTTCATAATCACTCATAGGCTTACCCCTCCCTTCAACAACGAAGAGAGGCCCAACCTCGTCCAACTATACTAAATCTATTATAAAACGAACTAATATACGATACAATAAGCATTATATTATATAAATATACGAATAAACTAATAAAAACCGAGCTAATTCTATGAATTAAAAGCTCGGCTTTTTTCATAGATATGGTAAGAATATAATCATTTATAAATCAAAATCTTACTGACTTTATCACCTTTTTGTTCAAGGCGATCCCAAGTTTTGCTCAACCAATTTGCATCCGCTTCATAACTATAGCCACTTACCAATTGCAGGCCTATAACAAGCCCTGTAATTACACTTTTACGTAACATAAAACCCTCTTAAAATTTACAAACTATATACACACAACTGTATTACATCTTTTCTCGACTTTGCATGCGGATTACTTTATTCCTCAATGTTTCAATATTTGCAAAGTCAGAATATTCTACTGTGTTACGCAGCTGAATATGAGAATATGGCACAGCCCCATCAACATAAACTAAACTCATAATATATACATTCTTATCATCCCGTAAGAATCGATACATTATAGACGGTTTTCCTAGTTGATAGTTATCTACCAAAAGGCTAGGCACACCATTATTCCAAACAGATGCTGCTTGAATAGGTGCATCACCTATAATTTGGCTTTCCGGCTTTACCTCCGAAATTTCATTAATAAAAGAGTAAATATATTTATCATCTACTTTTACAGGTTTCTTTGCCACAACAAGTCGCATCCCTAAGCCACTATAGTCTCTTATTTCGGCAGAATCCTTTAATGATTTCTGTGCTGTTAGTTTAAGCCCTTTAGGAATGCGATACATGAGATTATCCCAGCTGATACTTTCACTATAATGATCCAAGTCATCTAAAGAACGAATCGATGGAATTACATAATTACTCATAACGCGCTCGAGCTTATTGGTAACAGGCTGATTTTTGTAGCTAAGGCCGATCATATATTCTTGATTTGGTTGATTATCTAAACCAACTACAGCAACCATAGCAGGCGTATTCTCACCAAAAGATTCTGTATCAATAGCCCATTTACCATGTGAAATGCCAGGATATATGAACTTCCCTTTTCGCTCTGATTTTAGTTTACCTAATGCATCATCATAATTTGGTTTCGTACCAATCGCAAAAAATATGGAATTCTCTCTTACAATAGATAAACGTTCACCATCACTGCGTTTTGGGTAATATTTACTTGCTAATAGTAGTCCAGGGACAGATGCTCGGATGTTATTACGATCATCATGCAACAACACAACTGCAGTCTCATTAACAATTAAGTCCATCAGCTTTTCAGAATCGCTTGCTATCTGATTGACTTCATCTCGTGTTAGTCCCCAGTCAGTTATATACATTTCCATACGCTTCTTAGATTCAGAATGTAACTTTATAACATCACTAGCCCCTACATTACTCAAGCTATCGGCCCGATAATTCTCATACGCATTAGCAGGAATGCTCGCATCTGCCCCTGGCATAGGCGGCTGTCCGGCTGGTACTTCGATCTGTACAGCACTTACATTTATGGTGAAAGCAGTTGCTAGTAACATCATAATTATACTTTTACGTAACATAAACCCCTCTCTTTTTCTCTCCCATTACAACAAAATAAGCACAACCTTGTTAGCATAAGTATACTATGCAAACAAGACTTTGCCTATTATTAGTAATTTTATATTTTAGTACGTATAAGTTTTTTGTATATATTTAGTATTTATAAGGTTTATCTCAATTTGACGATATATCATAACCTTATTATAATATAAGAAGATAGCCAGACGAGTCGTAACGTCAGGCTCATCTCGAAGGAATAATCTTGTGAAATGGCCTTTCTGTTATCGAATTATAAAGGATAACGAAGGGCTATTTACTTTTTGTAAGGCAAATAAGTGCTACAATAAGCATCGTATTATACCGATTTATAGATAAACCTCTACCTAAAAATTCTAGGTAGAGGTTTCTTTTCATGTCTACATTATATTATTCACTATAGTAAATAAGGTAATAAGTTATATTCTTTTACATCACTCAATACATTACTATTGCCATGTCGATCACGTTGGTACCGAATCAATACGACTCGATTTGTATACTTATTGAATACAAAAGATAAGCCTTCATTGTGATAACCTACGTATTCGGCCACATAGTACCCTGTATATGTATCATATCCATGGTAGATGTCTCCATAAGGTTCAGCTGGACGGCCCCATTCAGTATCCTCAAGAAGCGGTCCATAAAGAGATTCTACTTCGCTGCGCGTCATACCTACCACGGCCCCTTTATTGGTTGCATATCCTGGTTTTGTAATATATATCATACTCGGTGGTGTACTATAATCCCATAATGAAATAATAACGGATTGGTCCGCAGAGATGTACATATCGTGACTAGAATAACGATGATCTGCTAGCCATAAAGAATAATGGTAATGGTTCAAATAAGAGTACATATTCGAATCAGATTCTAAACTGGCTAAAACACCTGCATCATCAGTTTTGGCAAACGCAGTTTGTCCCATACAACCAATGATAAGAATAGAACTTAATAAGAATTTTACAAGCATATGTTTCAATAGACTCACCTCTTAACCCTTAAATTAAGATTATAGCAATAAACACTATACCTCACTCATTCATCTGAATTTGACGATATATCATAACCTTATTATAATATAAGAAGATAGTCAGACGAGTGGATACGTCAGGCTCATCTCGAAATCTATAAAATATTAGGAAATGGCCTTTCTGTTATCGAATTATCAAAGATAACGAAGGGCTATTTGTCTTTTCCTAGACAAATAAGCGCTATTAACGCCCCAAAGGCGATAACCACGGCCATCACCTGTAATAGGAGCATAATGATTTCATAATCACTCATAGGCTTACCCCTCCCTTCAATAACGAAGAGAGGCCCAACCTCGCCTAACTATCTTATGTTAATTATATATCAAACAAATGTACGATACAACAAGCATCGTATTATAGAGATTTATCGATGAAAACTCTACCTTAGGAGATCTAGGGTAGAGTTTTTGTGTTTATAGTATACCTACATACAACATATTTTTATATCAACTATATCTTCTTTTTGCCATATACCACAAATAGAAAATGATATTAAAGCTTTCATAGAAACGATTTTCTGAAAAGGTGTCGTATGATACTATATAAAATATGAAGGTTTTATGAATGCATGTGCAAGGGAAGGGTTACGTTATGGCTACTAATAAATTTACTTATAAAACATATCAATCGCCTACACTGTTTGACGGATTACAAAATGCCTCTAAAGAGGAGTTGTCCTATTTAATCGCGTTGCTCCGTCAGCAAACGATGAAGAATATTTTCTCAGATAAGTTCAATAACACTGTAACCACAGGGAAGAAAGCTTTCAACTCGGTTATGAGTTTCTTTGGTAAATCTAAGAAAACAAATGATGACATCGACCGTGAAAGTAAAGAAAATCATCAAGATATCAACAATAAAATTAAAGAAGAGATTCGCGCATTACAAAGCTATTCTCAAGAGCAACTCTATACATTATTCATTGAAGAGGTTCGCGAGGAGTTAGATGTGCCAGATAGTAGTCTAGCCCTATTATCTAACAAAATTATTACAAGTGCAGCTAAAACAGATCCTTCCATTAATGAAGAATTAGATGTTGAGCAAAAGGCAGATATTATTTACCAAAAGACACTGCAATCCATCATTTCTAGCCTAGAAAAACAAAGTGATGCAGAGCGTGATGAAATGATTCGTCAGCTCGATATAGAATTGGATAGCTTATCATCTGACCGCAAAGAGTTAATCAAACAATCCTTGCAAACTGATCATTTAAGTGGTGAAGTATTGCGTAACAGCTTTCTAAAATCTGGCGTAGGTATTGGTTCCCTTATCACCGTCGGTAGTTCCTTTGGGGCTTACATCGCTATCAATACAATTATCCATGCCATATTTACGAGCTTCCTAGGCATCACCCTCCCCTTTGCAGTCTATACCGGTGTAGCCAAAGGTGTTTCTATCATCGCAGGACCGATTGGCTGGTGCGCATTGGGTGGCTATTCTATTTATTCCCTTATCAAAACCTCCGGAAAATTAACATCTGCCATGATGTCTGTGGTTGTATTCATTGCTATGACGATTTATGGTAAAAGTTTCTCCGTCGATGAAAACGGAGCACCTTTATGGATTACAAGTGATTCCATCGAATATCAAGAATATAAAAATAACCAATACCGAATCATCCAATTAAATGATAAAGTAAAAATCCTTTCCAAAGATTTAACGCTTTCACAAGAAAAAGCACAAAAAATAGAAGCGGCTAAGAAAAAGCTAGAAAAGGTATTACAAAAACAACAAGCAAATCCAGGTCAAACAGACCAACAAAGTATCGATGATTTAAAAGAGCAAATTAGAGTGATATCGCAACAGCTAAGCACGGTACAAGAAAATCGAAAACAGATAGAAAAACAATATCAAGCACAAATTAAAGAGTCAGATGCACTAAAAGCTCGTAATAAAGAATTAAAGTCACAAAATAAAACATTACAAGAGGAATCTAATTATTACCAAGAATGTAGCTATGAATTCGAAGAAAAAAATAAATCCCTACAGCACGAAATGACAGAAAAAGAAAATTACTATGCCCAAGAGATTCAAGCACTTAAAGAAGCAATAATTGAAGATGAACAAGCATATGACAGTGATAAAAAACGTCAGGATGAAGGTAAAATTTTACAAAGAAAATTTGAAGATTTTGAATTAGAGAAGCAATTCTTAGCAGATTATACACGTTCTACTAAAGTAGTGCGTGATGATATAGACAGGATGCTTATACGCCTATATAAAATATCTGATCCAACACAAATCGATGCCACTCACAACAGTAAAATCAATTCATTGGGATTCCCTGTTTATCATATGGAAACAGCTGATGGATACCGCTTATATTATGCGTATTCAAAAACAAGTGCGAAACCTATCCATATTCTTTGTCACTGCATAAAAGCAAGAGAAGCAGTCTATTTCAATAAGATGAAAAATTCAGAAACATTGAAGAAAAAATTCAGGAATTAAATCACTTGAAGCAGTATAATTTGTAGGGTTAAAATTAAAATATATTCCTATCATATACCAAATAAGGAGAGCATCATGATTTGTCAACATTGCGGTAACCCCTTACCAGAGGGAGCCAAATTTTGCAGTATTTGTGGCCAACCCCAAGTACAATTAACATGTAACAATTGTGGTAACCCATTAGAAGCCAATACCTCATTTTGTAGCAATTGCGGAACACCAGTTACTAACACATCAACTACACCAGAAGCAGTAAGAACTCCTCCAACACAAAAGCCCAGTCCTTTGTATGACTGGGATCCTTTTGAACTCAATGAGCTAGACACACTTACGTTTGTCCTCACTAAGAAATATGCTGAATTTCAAGGCCGTGCCAGCCGTAGCGAATTCTTTAGATATTACTTAATGAGTTCTCTTTGTCTAACAATCATCCCTATCATAATGGGTATTATTAAATTAGTAACTAACGATATTATAACTACTGTTATCTTATATATCCTTCTAGGTATTATCGACTTAGCATTAATCCTTCCGGGCTTATCTATTGCCGTCCGCCGGCTACACGACACCAATAAATCTGGTTGGTTCTTCCTTATCAACTTTATTCCTATCGTAGGACCCATTTGGTTCTTGATCTTAATGCTAACCAAAGGTGATGCACATACTAATAACTATGGTGAAAGAACCTCCTATATCCAAATTACCCCAGATATCCAACGACAATATGGTCTCCGGCCGTCACCAACCTCTACATCTACTGCATTGTATATCATTGCCTATGTCGTACTCATAAGCATAAGCATTGGTTTGAGCGCTGCTACCATCGCTACTAGTTTTAATCCTATAAACAATACAACGCCTACCCACTATTCTACCAATACGAATACCAACAGTAAGAATGCGCCTGTGAAAGCTACACCTACCACACAGACAGCAGCAACAAATACACAACCAGTAGCACAAAATAATGCAGTTGAAGAAAGTACAAAAGCATTACAAAACTACTATCGCTACCTAACCAATAAAGACTTTGCTAATGCCTACACATACCTATCCGATGAACAACGCGCTAGCCTTGGTACCTATGACTACTGGCGCAATGGATATAAATCAACTCTATCCACCACATTACTTTCAGCAAAAGCTATATCCGTCTCACCAGACGCCGTTGTATATAACTACCGCCTTGAAAGCAAAGACCTCGTTAACGGCCGCATCAAACACCAAACATTCACCGGCAATGTAACCATGGTAAAATACAACAATAATTGGATTATACAGGACCAAGACGGTCAGTTAGCTGATTCCTATTACGAATAAAATACAGAAACATAAAAGACTCGTATCATTTGCTGTGATACGAGTCTTTTATAATCTATACTATTACTATCCCTAAAATTATAATCCTTGAAAACTATTATTCATACATCATGAAATCTCTACTATTTCACTGATTTCACTAGCATACAATTCGTAACTACCAACATATATAGAGGCCTCATCTGGCTCATTATTAACACCAGAAACAAAAGAATCTAACTTACCTATTAATGACTCTCCGTCAATAAATCTGACCTCCACATATGTCGATTGTATTTCATGATAACGATTATATAACTCTTCCTCAGTCATAAGGTCACCTCTACTTTAGCACCCCTTTACGCACAAGGTCCCATTTCACATCATCCATCGCCAAAGTTAATTCTGCATTTAAATCACGCATTAAGGATATAAATTTTGTCCGTTTATCCTCATCATTCCAATTAATTAGTATCTTATGTAATTTAAATTGCAAGAGAGTATTTTCATATTGCTTATATAAATTACCTTCAGAGCATATATCTCCCTTATCAGCTGTACAACAATATAGCTCATTAATGGCCTCCAATTTGGCAGAAATCTTCTCTAATGGTAATATACGCTCTTTAATATAGTTATACACACGAGTTTTATATGAGCAGGTGTTGCTTTCACCATTATCACCGGCGCCCTTTTCCCACCACGTATAGTAACGCAAACTCAATACTGGACCTTCTTTAATTTTATCAACACGCCAAAACATATATGGTTTAACGCTTAAATTATCCTCACTTGTATTTTGAAAGCCCCAATAATCGGCATCAACAGTTCGGTCTAGAGAACGTGGCCAAAAATGCATCAAAGACCAAGGTGTACCAAAGCTGCTACCATGCTGAATTGTATGAGTTTGAGACGCATCGTCTATGCGACCATATACATATGAATCGTCAATATTCCCAACATGTTCTTTCAAATCCGTCATGAATGATGATTCGTGATTTGACTGATTAAATACAGTCTGCAAAAATCTTCGTTGGGCAATCGCAGTATCTTGAATATAAAAACGAATATGCTCATCAATATCCTTATAGTATTGCCAAAAACAGCTATGTTCTATAGTAGCCCTAATTTTAGAGCTCAAATAATCCACAAAGCTCATTAAAATTGGATTATTCCACTCACGACAAGATAATAACAAGGACAAAAACTCTGGCCCATCCACATAGGTATTAATCTTAAAATCCTTTTCCAGTTCCCGAACCGTATACCAGTCATCATCATTGAACCAATCCGTCTTCAAATACACCGTATGAATCGTATACTTTGACAAATCCAAGTTTCTCGATTCATCTCGTAACGCCCATCGGATACTATTCACAGCGCCCCAGCAAGCAGTCTCATCACGTTTTATCTGTTTTCCCTTGTTATCATCTGAAAGATGTTGATATATATCTAATCCATTGTATTGATTTGATTCAAATGTTTTTGAAAGCAAGTATTTATACCGCTTAATCTGATTACCGTGCTCCTGCGATGATGTTTTATCTTCAATAATTAAAGCCACCTGTAATTCTGGCACCAATACAAGCACATCAATATTAAGTAACTGCCTAAAAATATATACCCTATTAACCTTGGATACATCATAAACCTCATTCAACAAACGAGATAAAAATCGAGCCCCAAAGTGGCGCCCGCTTTCATTATCGTCACGAACAGGCATATTAATCCAATTCAAACACCAACAAATAAAGGCATCCTGCGACAACTCATTCGTCGCAAAATTAAAAATATTATTCTCCACAACCCGTTCGTCAATCATAACTCTTAATCCCCTTACTAACCTCTACCCTAAGCAAAACATGTATATACAACTCGATCTATTCAAAATAACAATACCATCCTTAAGACAAGTATACAATCACAAACGTGTAAATTCCGTACCATATAAATGCAACACAATGCCCCTACATCACCTAACCCACAAACGTACATAGAGAAAACTCCCAGGAGAACCTTAAAAACGCCTTTGCCAGGCTGGCTACGCCAGCCAATAAGGCGGTGGAGGCTTTTCTCTCTCCTCCAGAAACAATGCCCATACATCACCTCTATGCAAATGTACATAGAAAAAGCCCCCATCTGTTCCAAAACCGACTTTTGGCCCTGCGGAGGCCGTAGGCCGGAGTCAGACCCGGCCGATGGAGGATTTTGGAACAGATGGGGGCTCTATTTATTACCCTTTGTATTTAGGTGATGTAGGGCATGTTTCAGGCACCACGTCTTTGCGGTCCCCTAATTGTGCACTACGGTCTGTGAAGTGTGTATGTAATAGTTCGTGAGCTTTATGTCCTAGTGGTTCGCCCAAGAAGTTTTTGTATAGTTCTTGGATTTCAGGGCTTTCATAGGATGCCACGTATTTGTATTCTTCATCAGCTTTGTAAAGTCCGCCGATACGGGCTTCTTTTGTTTTAACGGCTTGTGGTAATTTGGTGCGTGGTTGACCACCGCCACCGATACAGCCACCAGGGCAAGCCATAACTTCGATAAAGTCATAGTGTTTGCCGTTTTCTTTCAAAGCATTGAGGAAATCACGGGTATTTTTGCCGCCGTGTACAACAGCAACGGACAATGTTACGTCATCGCCGAGTTGTACGGTCGCTTCTTTTACACCGTTCATACCGCGAACGTCTTCGAGGTGAGTCAATGCGTATGGAGGTGGCTCTTTATCAGT
>JAIITD010000207.1 GCA_022737715.1 Veillonella sp. | reverse complement strand
TCTGCGCTCATAGGAACCCTTTCAACCAGCTATTCTGATAAAATTTCGCTGGAATTTAAACGCTTAATGGTATAACCATTCTTTTTAAAAGTATCGATAATGCTTTGAATGTGTTCTTCCCCATTTGTTTCTACAGTTACTTGCAATTCCACTTCGTGGAATCGATCAAGATTTTTAAACTGATTATGGTCAAGCTTAATAACATTTGCATCTGCATCGGCTAGCATTTGTGATACAGCAACCAATTGGCCTGGTTTATCTGGAAGATTTACAGAGAATGTAAAGATACGTCCACGTAATACGAGACCTTTATTAATCATAGAAGAAATAGTTAATACGTCAATATTACCACCGCTGACGATGGCTACCACCTTTTTGCCTTTGCAGTCTAATTTTTTTAGGCCTGCAAGAGGTAAAATACCAGAGTTCTCTGCTACTAATTTATGTTTTTCAACGAGTAACAAAAAGGCTTCCATCAATTCATAATCGGATACAGTAACGATTTCATCCACATATTGTTTGATATAGTCTAGTGTAGTATCACCGATAAGACGTACGGCTGTGCCGTCTGCAATGGTAGCTACTTCCTCTAATGGTACTGGTTTTCCAGCTTTAAGCGCCGCCAACGCACTAGCAGCACCTTCTGGTTCTACACCGATTACCTTAATGCTAGGATTTTTTAATTTAGCAGCCGCTGCAATACCGGATACGATGCCACCACCCCCTACAGGAACGAGTAATACATCTGCATCAGGCAATTTCTCAAGAACTTCAAGTGCAATAGTTCCTTGGCCTTCGATAACATCCTCATCATCGAAAGGATGAACGAACACATAGCCATGTTCTTGTTGCAATTCCATCGCCTTTTGGTATGCTTCGTCATAAATCTCACCAGACAATACTACATCTGCACCATACTGTTTTGTAGCATTTACCTTGATAAGAGGCGTATGTTTTGGCATGACAATGGTCGCCTTAATGCCGAGGCGTTTAGCCGCAAGAGCTACGCCTTGCGCATGGTTACCGGCAGACGCGGCAATAACACCGCGCGCTTTTTCCTCTTCCGTCAATTTAGCAATTTTATTGTATGCGCCACGCACCTTAAAGGAGCCTGTTATTTGTAAGTTTTCTGGCTTGATGTACACATCATTGCCACACTCTTCAGAAAATACATCACTATGAAGCAACTTAGTTTTCACGGTGATTGTGCTCAACCGTTCACGTGCTTCCATAAAATCATATAACTTATGCATAAGACACCTACTCTTGTAGTAATAATAATACCGCTCTGATTAGTCTTCTAAAATTTCAATAGCACCTTGTGCTGCAGAAGATACATGAAGAGCGTATTTTTTAAGGTATCCAGTTACATTAGATTTGAATGGTTTCAATGCAGCCTTACGACGAGCAATTTCATCATCGGATACAGCTAATTCTAATTTGCCATTTGGAATGTCGATGTTGATGATATCGCCATCTTGAACAATAGCAATCGTGCCACCAGCAGCAGCTTCTGGAGATACGTGACCAATGGATGCACCACGTGTAGCACCGGAGAAACGACCATCAGTCAATAATGCTACATCTTTATCAAGACCCATGCCTGCAATCATGGAGGTTGGTGTTAACATTTCACGCATGCCAGGGCCACCTTTAGGACCTTCGTAGCGGATAACCACAACATCACCTTTAACGATTTTACCGCCTGTAATAGCTTCAACAGCTTCTTCTTCACTGTTGAATACTTTTGCTGGACCAGAGTGAACAAGCATATCATCATCTACGGCACCAGCTTTTACAACAGAACCGTCCACAGCAAGGTTACCTTTAAGAAC
>JAIITD010000018.1 GCA_022737715.1 Veillonella sp. | reverse complement strand
ATCGCTGTTAATGCACAAGCTATCGTAGATAATAGCAAACGTATCAACGAAACAAACGTTAAAGTAGATGCTAATACAACAGCTATTAACAATGTAAATGTTAAAGTGGATGGCATTAAAGGTGATATTAATAACATCAATGTAAAAGTTGATGGTATTAAAGGCGATTTAGATGGCTTAACTAAACGGGTAGATCAAAATACAAAAGATATTAATGTAGCTGGTACAATTGCCCTTGAAAACCGTAAGTTTATCGGTGATAACAAGGTAGCTATTGAAAACAACACTAAGAATATCAATATCAACGCTAAAGCTATTGATGAATTGAAAGGCAAAGTAGGTCAATCCTCTACAGTTATTAACGATATTAAAACTCAAATCACTAATATCAATGGTAAGGTAGAAAATAACACTACTAACATCACAAACAATACTAAGAACATCGCTGTAAACGCACAAGCTATTGTAGATAATAGTAAACGCATCAACGAAACAAATGTTAAGGTAGAAAATAATACTAAGAACATCGCTGTTAATGCACAAGCTATCGTAGATAATAGCAAACGTATTGATGCAACAAATGTAAAAGTAAATGCTAATACAACTAACATTGCAAACAATACAACAGCTATTAACAACGTAAATGTTAAGGTAGACGGCATTAAAGGTGATATCAATAATATCAATGTAAAAGTTGATGGTGTTAAAGGTGATGTAGCAGGTCTTAAAGATCGCGTAGATCGTCATGATCAACGTTTGGATTACTTACAAGATAACATCGCAGATAATTCTACACGTATCAGTGTTGTAGAAGATGGTGTGAAATCCAATACTAAAGCTATTGATGAATTAAAAGGTCATATTGGTACTCAAATTACAAATATCGAAAATACTATTACTAACAAAATTAATGAAAATAATGTAGTTATTAATAAGTCTATCGATAATAAGATTACTGAAAATAACACTACAATTCTTAACAAGGTTGATAAAAATATTGATGTAAAAATCAATGAAAACAACAAACAAATTAACAACACAATCAATACGAAGATTGGTGATGTAAATGTTAAGATTGATGGCGTTAAAGGTGATGTATCTGGCCTTAAAGAACGCGTAGACCGTCATGATCAACGTCTTGATTATATTGATGGTAACCTTATTCATCATTCTGAACGTATCTCTGCTAATGAAGATGCTATCAAGAAATTGAATGGTAAAATTGGTACAACAATCACAAATGTAGAAAATACAATCAATACTAAGATTGAAGCAAACAACACTGTGATTAGAAACGATATCAACACCGCAATTACTAATAACA
Source organism: Veillonella sp. (assembly GCA_022737715.1). Taxonomy (GTDB): domain Bacteria; phylum Bacillota; class Negativicutes; order Veillonellales; family Veillonellaceae; genus Veillonella. The sequence goes on along the minus strand of JAIITD010000018.1, from coordinate 18,634 downwards.
ACACAGTAATCAACAAGAACATTGAAACTGCTATTAATAATAACAATACAGTAATCAATAAGAATATTGAAACTGCAATTAACAACAACAACACAACTATTATTAACAAAGTTGATAAAAATATCGATGCGAAGATTATTGAAAATAATAAAAATATCGATAGCAAGATCAATAATGTAAATGTAAAAGTTGATGCGAATGCAAAATCTATTGAAAACAATAGTAAATCTATTACAGCTATTCAAAATAATGTAGCTAATATTAATAGTAAAGTTGATGTGAATGCAGCAGATATTAAAGCAATTCGCACTGATGTAACTAATAATGCAAATGCTATTGCTAGTGTATCTAAACAAGTAGCTGGTAATACAGCAAATATTGCAGATGTTTCTGCTAAGGTAAATGCTAACTCCACTCGTATTGATGCAAATGCAGCGGCTATTGGTAACTTGAACGGTAAAGTTGATTCTAATGCGAAAGCTATTGAATCCTTGAAAGGTCAAGTAGGTAAAGGTAACACTACAATCGTTAATGTTGAAAAGAAAGTTGAAAACATCACAAACAACATTAAAGCTCAAAATAGTGTCATCAATGCTAATACTGTAAATATTCAAAACAACACTTCCAACATTAACAATATTAAAGCTAATGTAGTAAATGTTGAAAAGAATGTTAACAATATCAAAGCCGATGTAACTATCGTGAAGAATGATATTACTAACATCAATGCGAAGGTTGATGCGAAGATTAATATTGTGAACAACAATGTTGAAAACATCAAGAATGATGTGAAGACCATCAATAATCAAGTTACAAATATCAAGAATGATATGACTAATGTTAAGAATGATGTAACTAACATCAAATCTGATGTAACTAGCATTAAATCTGATGTAACAAATGTGAATGCTAAGGTTGAAAACAATATTAAGATTATCAACGGTATTCAAACAGATGTATCTGGCTTGAAAGATCAAGTTGGCAAAAATACACAAGCAATCAAAGATTTGCAAAATGTAAGTGCTGATGTATCTAAGGTAAAAGAACAAGTTAATGCGAATACAATCAAAGCTAACGCTAACGAAGAACGCATTAAAAATGTTCAAAGCCAAGTAGAAGTTAATACTGATAGAATCAAACACAATACTGAAAATATCAATATTAACAAAGCTGCTATCAAACAAAATGCTGAAGCAATTCAAAATACTAACGTAACAGTTCAAAAAGTAATCAACAAGGTTGATGAACATACTGCAGCAATTAATAGTGTATCTGCTCAAGTTAACAAAAATACTAATAATATTGCGACTATCAATGCATCTGTAATTGAAAATACAAACAATATTACAAAAGTAAATAATCAAGTAACAACAAATACGACTAACATTGCTAAAGTATCTAATCAAGTTACTACGAATATCAATAATATCAATGTAAATGCTAAGAATATTAGCGTGAATGCAGAAAATATTAAAAACATTGATAGCCGTGTAACAACTAATGCAAATGCTATTGTTGGTATTACTGAATCTGTGAAAGCAAATGCTTCTAATATTAATGCTGTTAATAACCGTGTAACAGAAGTATCTAGCCAAGTTAATACAAACACACAAAGTATTGCTACTGTAACAAATCAAGTTAACGACAATACTAAATTAGCTAAGGCAGTAGGTGCGATTGCATTGGAAAACAATGAACGTATCAATGTAATGGGCTTACAAGTTAACAAGAATACTGCAGATATTAGTACATTAGCTGAAGCTGCAAATTACAGCTTGCGTGCAAGTGCATTAACAATTCAAGATCATGAAACTATTGAACAACATACAGCACAAATTCAAGATAACTCTCGTCGCATTAGCAGTGTAGAACGCGAAGTTAAAACAGTAGGTGCATCTGCAGCCGCATTGGCAGCATTGAAACCTATTGAATACCATGAAGGCCAAAAGGCTCAAATCATGGCAGCTGTTGGTACATACAAAGGTAAAACAGCAACTGCATTAGGTGTTGCTCATTATGCAAATCCTGATTTGTTATTCCACGCTGGTGCAGCGTATGATGGTGATAATGGTGTAATGGCAAATGCTGGTGTAACTATCGGTATTGGCTCCGCTCCTACAGCACCTTCCAAACCTGCATCTCCTGCAACTGTAAAAGTTCTCGAAGATAAGGTTGCTAGCTTAGAAGCACAAAATAAAGAAATTAAAGAAGTGCTTGAAAAAGTATTAGCCGCTAATCCTCAAGTAGCTAAAAAAACAACTAAATAAGGTACCTCCCATAAGGTAGGCACTGAATACCTGTCTATCTAAGGTATGTATAACCGCGTAGTACATCGTACTACGCGGTTTTCTTTTGGTTTGATCCTGAAACTTAAATTAGGTGGTAAATATGTATGTTTGGTGGTGGATAGTGGTATGTATATGGTGAAAAGTATAAAAAAATCTGCATAAAAGCGAACATATATTTGTAAAATATAGAGAAAAATGATGAAAAATAACAAAAGATGAAGAAAAATTCATAATTTCCTCAATTTTTACGTTTTATTTATTGTAACGAGTGGGGGATTGTGGTAAAATTTACCATATAGTGGTGAATGAGGATTGTAAGGCGGTGATGTTAGATGTTCATGGGTGAATATAATCACACTATAGATGCAAAAGGACGGTTGATTATACCTGCCAAAATACGTGAACAACTAGGTGATCACTGTGTACTTTCAAAAGGTCTCGATAATTGCATCGCTATATATACTGCCGAAAGTTGGGAGCAACTTTCAAAAACATTACAATCATTACCATCTAATAAAGCAAATGCGCGTGCAATCAAACGGTTTTACTTTGGTAGTGCCGCAGAACTTGAATTTGATAAACAAGGCCGAATTTTGGTGCCAAGCGCCCTTCGTGAGCATGCTGAGCTACAAAAGGATGCGGTTATTATTGGTACTGGTGATAAGGTTGAAATTTGGAGCCGCGAACGCTTTGATGCATATGATGCGGAAGTGGCTGACAGTGTAGAATCCTTGGCTGAAGGATTAGAAGGCATTGTGTTGTAGGAGGCTATCGTGGAATTTAATCATGTCAGTGTGCTGTTGAATGAAACGGTGGATTCTGTTGTTACCAATCCTGATGGTATCTATGTTGACTGTACCTTAGGTGGCGCTGGTCACGCTCATGCCGTAGGTGAACGATTGAGCTCACAAGGCATGATTATTGGTTTAGATCAAGATGAAGATGCCTTAGCGGTAGCGAGACAACGCTTGTCTGATTTAACTTGTCAGGTGATGACGATACCTACAAATTTTTCGGATTTAAAACATGCTTTAGAAGAGCAAGGTATTTATGAAGTTGATGGATTTATATTCGACTTAGGTGTTTCTAGTTATCAATTAGATACACCGGAACGCGGGTTTTCGTATATGAATGATGGTCCTCTTGATATGCGTATGGACAAAGAGGCACCTATTACTGCGGAAATCGTCGTGAATGAATATGAATCTGATAAATTATTACAGATTATCCGTGATTACGGTGAAGAACGTTGGGCTAAACGTATTGTTGAATTTATCGTGACAGCCCGTAATGAAAAGAGAATTACCACTACTGGCGAATTGGTGTCAATTATAAAAAAAGCTATACCGGCAAAAGCAAGACAGGATGGTCCACATCCTGCAAAACGTACATTTCAAGCGATACGCATTGAAGTGAATCGAGAACTTGCTATTTTGCATGATAGTTTTGTAGATGCTGTGAGTATGTTGAAGCCAAAGGGGAGAATTGGTGTTATTACATTCCATTCCTTAGAGGATCGCATCACAAAACAAACATTTAAAGAGCTAAGTACAGCTTGTATTTGTCCACCAGAATTACCAGTATGTGTATGTCATCATAAGGCTGTTCTTAAGGCTAAAAATAAGGCCATTGAGCCTAGTACAGGGGAAGTAGAAATGAATCCTCGTTCTAGAAGTGCAAAACTTAGAGTAGGGATTAAATTGTAGTATTGGAAGGGGTTATTTTAATGTTAGCGAGAAAGGCTGTTGTGGGCCACGTTAAACGTGATGTGTTGCTAGGTGTACAAGCGAAAAAAGCGAGAGCTAGTGTTGTTTTTGATATTAGTCCATTGATGAGACAAATCATTCAAGGTATAGCAATCCTTGTTGGTTTTTTGATGATTATGATGGCTATGAATGCATATACTACAAAATTAGGTTATGAAGTAGTTAAAACACAACAAACTGTAGTACAATTAGCAAAGGATAATGATACCCTTGATGTAGAGGTGGCATCCTTGAAATCTCCAGTACGCATTCAAAAAATTGCGGAAGAACAATTGGGGATGGTTTTGCCTGATTCCTTTGTGTATAGCACTAAAAGTACGACTTCAGAACGCAATGTACAAACGAAACAGCAAATTATAGATTAGCAGGCAAAAGCAGCTCTTATGGGCTGCTTTAATTTGCGTATATAGAGGAGAATGTAGTATGAAAACCTTAAAAGATATTATTAGTACGTTAGATGTACAACAAGTACAAGGTAATCAAAATGTATCTATTCAAGATATTACAGCTGATTCCAGAGCAGTAAAACCGAATAGTTTATTCATTGCTCTTGATGGGGCCACAGTTGATGGGCACAATTATATCGATAAAGCGGCTGCAGCCGGTGCTGTTGCCGTTATCGTATCAAAACCGGTTACTGTTCCTGATGATGTATGTGTCATCACCGTTGCTGATACACGTCAAGCTATGATGGCCTGTGTTCCATATTTCTTTGATTACCCAGCTAATCGCATGCGTATGGTTGGTGTTACAGGTACAAATGGTAAGACGACCACCACACATATGATTCGCCATATCCTTAAGGCGCAAGGCCATAAGGTAGGGGTTATCGGTACTGTCCATATCATGATTGGTGATACGCGTTACCCAATTCATAATACGACACCAGATGTTGTTGATTTACAGCATATTTTGCATCAAATGGTTCAAGAAAATGTGGAATACTGTGTAATGGAAGTATCTTCTCATGCATTGGCACTCGGCCGTGTTAGTGGTGTTGAATTTGATACGGCAGTATTTACGAATTTGACGCAAGATCACTTGGATTTCCATAAAACATTTGAAAATTATTTGGCCGCTAAATGCAAATTATTTGAACAAGTTAGTGCGCCTAATCAAGTTAAAGATAATAAAGGTGCTGTTATTAATATCGATGATTCCTATGGTCATCGCGTTATGGAAAAAACTACGGCTCCAACAATTACGTATAGTACATTAGGCAAGGGCACATTGAATGCATCAGATGTTCATATGTCTACTAAGAATAGCCAGTATACTGTGAATTATAAGGGTGAAAGCTACCCTGTATCGATGAATACAACAGGATTATTTAATGTGTATAATACATTGGCTGCCATTGGAGCTTGTCTACAAGAAGGCATCTCCATGGAAGCGATTGATACGGCGTTAAAAACCTTTAGTTCCGTTCCTGGGCGTTTTGAATTAATCGAAGAAGGGCAAGATTTTGCCGTTGTTGTCGACTATGCTCATACACCGGATGGTTTGCAAAATATTTTAGAAACTGCAAAGGCAATTAAAGAAAATCGTATCATTATCGTATTTGGTTGCGGTGGCGACCGCGATGCTACAAAACGTCCAATTATGGGCCGTATTGCCGCAGAGTACGGTGATAAGATTTATGTAACATCCGATAATCCACGTACTGAAGATCCTGTACAAATTGTTAAGGATGTTGAAGTGGGTGTAAAAGAAGCACTTCGCGATGGTACTTCTTATGAGGTAATTGTGGATCGTAGAGAAGCAATTAATCATGCAATTCATGATGCAAAAGCTGGTGATATTGTTATTATCGCTGGTAAGGGTCATGAAAATTATCAAATATTAAAAAATGAAACAATTCATTTTGATGACCGAGAAGAGGCTCGAAAAGCTCTTAAGGAGATCTAATATGGCAGAATTTACATTACAAGAAATAATTGATGCTACTAGTGGCACATGTAAGGGCGATGTAAGTTTACAATTTAAAGATATATCTACTGATACGCGTACGATTGAAGCGGGATATGTATTTGTAGCCTTGAAAGGCGATACATTTGATGGTCATGATTTTATTAAAACAGCCATCGAAAAAGGGGCTACTGCTGCAATCGTTGAAAAGGGACGCAGTGTAGATGGCATTATTTGCGTGGAAGTGAAAAACACGCTAAAGGCATACCAAGACTTAGCGAACTTTCATAGACGACGTTTTCAAATTCCTGTGGTAGCCATTACTGGTTCATCTGGTAAGACGACGACAAAAGAAATGGTAGCTGCTGTTCTGAGCACTGAGTTTAATGTTTTAAAAACAGAAAAGAACTTTAATAATGAAATTGGTTTACCAAAAACATTATTGCAACTTTCACCAGAACACGAAGCCTGTGTTGTGGAAATGGGGATGCGTGGATTAGGTCAAATTGAAGAGTTGGCCCTTATTGCAGAACCTACCATTGGTATCATTACAAATGTAGGAACTAGTCATATTGAATTGTTGGGTTCACAAGAAGCCATTGCTGAAGCAAAGGGCGAATTGATTAGATGCTTAGGTCCCGATAGTGTGGCGATTCTAAATGAAGATGATCATTTCGTAAAGGCCATGAGTTCCATTGCAAAAGGAAAAACTGTTACCTACGGTATTCATAGTAATGCTACGGTAATTGGCAGTCATTTACGCTATAAAAAGGATGGCATTAAGTTTACCTGCAAATGTTATGACGAAGTATTTGACGTATTTTTGCCTATGATTGGTGAACATAATGTGTATGATGCATTGGCTGCTATTGCTGCAGGTCGTGTGTTAGGCGTTAAATCTAGTAAGATTAAAAAAGGTCTTAGTGATTTTACAGGCACACCTATGCGTCAAGAAATTGTAGCATTTGAAGATATTGTTATTCTCAATGATGCGTATAATGCCAATCCTTCTTCTATGAGTGAGTCCATCAAAGCATTGGGTCAATTGGAAGGTAAACGTAAAATTGCTATGCTCGGCGATATGCTTGAACTAGGTGATTTTACGGAGGAAGGCCATCGCCAAGTTGGCAGATTATTGGCTGAAGAAGGCTATAGCGTTGTATTCACCTTTGGTGAAGCGGCAAATTTCATTGCTAAAGAAGCGAAATTAGCAGGTTTAGAGGTACATCGTTGTAATAGTCATCTCGAAATGGCAAATGCCTACAATGACATTCGTGAAAAGGGCGATGTTATTTTGGTAAAAGGTTCCAGAGGTCTTCGAATGGAACGTGTTGTAGAGGAATTAAAAGAACGTGAATAGAGGTTATAACGGCTAGATTCTTCTAGCCGTATTGGCCGTTATTAGAGAATAGGGGAGTAATATGATTTACCACATTCTATTAGCATTTGTAGTGACATTTATAATTACATTAGTATTGGGCAAGATTGGTATTCCTATGCTTAAATCTTTGCATGCTCAACAAAGCATACGTGAGGAAGGTCCTGAAAGCCATCAAGCTAAGGCTGGCACACCAACTATGGGTGGTGCGTTTATGATGGTAGCTCTCACGATCGGTGTGGCTATTTTTGCACCATGGAATGTGGCGACAGGTATGTTGCTATTCCTTACACTTGGTCATTGTTTGCTCGGCTTCTTTGATGACTTTGTAAAAGCTGTTAAAAAACGTAATCTTGGCTTAACAGCAAAACAAAAATTATTGGGCCAATTTATTTTGGCTGCTGTATTCTGTTATTGTATTACTGAAATTATGGTTATTCCTACAACATTATGGATACCAGTTATAGATGCACATGTTCAATTGGGATTTGCCTATTATATTTTGGCTTTCTTAATCATTGTAGGTGCTACTAATGCTGTTAATCTAACGGATGGTCTAGATGGTTTAGCATCTGGTACATCCGCTGTAGCAGCGATAGCGTTTTCTGTAATCGGCTTGATGATTTATTCCACTGAAAGTTCTGTGGCTGCTGAAAGCGTAGCTTTCTTTGGCGCTATTGTAACAGCTGTATGTTTAGGATTCTTGGTATTTAATATTAATCCAGCAAAGGTATTCATGGGCGATACAGGTTCTTTGGCTCTTGGTGGCGCATTTGCAGGCATGGCTATTTTAACTAAAACAGAATTATTACTCGTAGTGATTGGCGGTATTTTCGTAATGGAAGCCTTGTCTGTTATCATTCAGGTCATTTCTTTTAAAACACGAGGCGTGCGCGTATTTAAGATGAGTCCAATTCACCATCATTTTGAATTATCCGGATGGTCTGAACAAACTGTAGTTAATCGTTTCTGGTTCGGTGGCGCAGTTCTAGCTGTGTTAGGTGTTATACTTGCAACTGTAACTATTTAATATAAGAACCTTATATTTGTAAATTGATAGTTAAATACGTGAAAATACTTAACTTGAAGGGCATTTAATGGTATTCTTATAAGATGAGATAAAAAATTTTCGTGCTTAGTGATTTAGGTGATATAAATGGATTATGGAGAGAAAAATATTCTTGTTCTAGGTGCTGGTTCCAGTGGAATTGGTGCCGCATGGGTATTGGCACAGTTACATGCAAATGTAGTTTTAAATGATTATAAACCAGTAGATTTTGAACCATCTACGTGTAAACGATTGGAAGATGCTGGTGTAACTATCATTACGGGGCGACAAGATAATAGCTTACTTGATGGTGTAGATCGTATTATCATTTCTCCGGGCATTGCCTTATCCATTCCAATCGTACAAGAGGCTTTGCATCGTAAGATTGATGTAGTAAGCGAAGTAGAGCTTGCTTATGATGTTTGCAAATCTCCTATTTTAGGTGTTACTGGCACAAATGGTAAGACCACCACAACCACTCTATTAACGCAAGTTATGGAATCTACTGGCCTTCCTGTCAAGGTGGGCGGGAATATCGGTGATTCCCTAAGTGAAGCTGCGTATCATATGCCAGAAGGTGGTTATTTAGTAGCTGAACTATCTAGCTATCAATTAGAAACAATCAAGTCCTTTTGTCCATTAGGGGCTATTGTATTAAATGTCACGCCCGATCATTTGGCGCGTCATAAGACAATGGAAAACTATGCAGCGGCTAAAGCTCGTATTTTTATGAATCAAACTGCTGGTAATTTTGTTGTCCTCAATGATGATGACCCTATTGTGGCGGCTATGAAACAAGATGCTCACAGTACAATTCTTAGCATTAGCCAATATCATAAGGTTGATAACGGTGCGTATTTTGAAGGCAATACATGCTATGCTGTATCAGATGGCAAGGCTATTCCTGTTATTGATACAGAACATATCCATATTAAGGGTTCTCATAACATTGAAAATATATTGGCTGTAATTGCTTTAACATACGCTTTGGGTGTAGAGGCAGAGCATATTAAACATACTATTGAAGAATTTCATGGTGTAGAACACAGATTGGAACGGGTCACAACATTCCATGATGTAACATTCTATAATGATTCTAAGGCTACTAATACAGACTCTGTAGTGAAAGCTTTAGATGCCTTTGATAAACCTGTTATTTTATTGGCTGGTGGCCATGATAAGATGACGCCGTTAGAAGACTTTATGAATGTTGTAAAAGCACATACTAAAGAGGTCATTTTTATGGGGGAAGCAGCAGATCGTTTTGAATCTGTTGCTGTAAAAATGGGCGTTCAAAATATTCATCGTGCACAGTCTATGAAAGAAGCTGTTGCATTAGGGTATCAATTAGCAAAAGCTGGAGATATTGTGTTGCTTTCACCAGCATGTTCTAGCTTTGACTGGTATAGTTGCTTTGAAGAACGAGGCGACGATTTTAAAAACTGTGTTAAAGAATTAGAGGAAAGGGGCTAAGGGCGTGAAACGAATCATCATTTCTGGCGGTGGCACAGGTGGTCATATATACCCAGCCATTACGATATATAAGGAAATTATGAAACAGCAACCTGATGCTAAGGTCCTCTATGTGGGAACAGAACATGGTTTAGAAGCTGATTTGGTGCCGAAGGAGAACATTGACTTTGTTACATTACCTGTACAAGGTCTGCAACGTAAACTTTCATTAGGTACATTGGTAACAATGGGGAAAACAGCACTTTCTCTTGTAAAGGCCAATTCGATTATTTCGGATTTTAAACCAGATGTTGTGATTGGTACAGGTGGCTATGTATGTGGTCCTATTTTAATGGCCGCAGCATTACGTAATATCCCTACATTAATTCAAGAGCAAAATGTTATTGCCGGTATTACGAATAAAATCTTGAGCCGTTTTGTTGATATTGTCGCGGTTGGTTATAATGAAGCCGCAAAATCATTTAGCAAGGCGAAAAGCGTCGTATATACAGGCAATCCAGTGCGTCCTGATGTACTCGTAGATTCTCGTGCAGAAGGTCGGCAATTTTTTGGACTGTCTGATGATATATTTACAGTTCTTATTGCTGGTGGTTCTCGTGGTGCCCGTACTATTAATACGGCCATGGTAGATGTACATAAACATTTCCAAGGTAAACCGGGTATTAAGTTGATACACATTACAGGGAATGGGGAATATAATACTGTATTAGAGCAATTAGGAATTGACGATGGCACTGGTTTGGGTGAATCATCGTTGATTTTGCCATATTTACATGATATGCCTAAGGCACTAGCTGCTACGGATTTGGCCGTATTTAGATCTGGTGCTATCGGTCTTGCCGAATTAGCTGTACGTGGTATTCCATCTATATTGGTGCCATATCCTTATGCTGCAGAAGATCATCAAACGTATAATGCGCGCATTTTCGTACAAGAAGGAGCTGCGCATATGATTGTAGATAAGGTTTTGACGAGCCATGATTTGATTGGTGAAATCGAAATGTTTATGGCAAATCGTGAATTGTTAGCTCAAATGGGGGCTAGTGCTTTACGTTTAGGAAAACCAAATGCAGCTCATGATATTGCTGAGTTAGCGTTATCTATTGCGAAATAGTTAAGGAGAGTAATTATGTTAGAAGGTATCCATAAGATTCATCTCATCGGTATAGGTGGATCTGGTATGCGCGCTATAGCGAATATTTTAATTCAAAAAGGATATGAAGTATCTGGTTCTGATGTAAAAGAATCTGATGTAATTGAACGTTTTAGACAAATGGGAGCTACCGTTCATATAGGTCATAATGCTGACTATGTACAAGGTGTAGATGCTGTAGTTCGTTCTACAGCCATTCGTGAGGATAATCCAGAAATCGTAGCAGCAAAGGAACAAGGCATCACTATTTTACATCGCTCTGACATTGTAAAAGCCGTATTAGATGTTACAAATGGTATTGCTGTAGCTGGTGCTCATGGTAAAACATCTACTACTTCGATGATTGGCCAAATTCTCGTTGAAGGTCAAATGGAACCAACTGTTATTATCGGTGGTGAAGTTGATTATCTAAAGGGGAGTAGTTGCTTAGGTAAAGGTGAATACTCTGTCGTAGAAGCCGATGAAAGTGATGGTTCTTTCTTAAAATTAAGACCTAAGACGATTGTTATTACGAATATCGAAGATGATCATATGGATCATTATAAGACGATGGAAAATCTATTGAATGCATTCTGTCAATTCGTTGAAACACTACCTGTTGATGGTAAAGCAGTCGTTTGTGGCGACAATGATAACATTCGTTATGTAATGGGCAAAGTGGAACGTCAATTTATCACATATGGTTTGGAAGAGACTAATGATTATGTAGCAAAAAATATTCATTATGAAGACAGTTCTCTTGTCTATGATGTAGTTCGTAAAGGTGAAACGTTAGGTCGTGTATCCTTGCGTGTACCAGGTAATCATAATGTGTTAAATTCTTTAGCATCTTTTATTGTGGCTCATGAATGCTGTCATGTTCCAGTGCCAACTATTGTGAAAGCTTTAGGTAAATTCATCGGTGCTAAACGTCGTTTTGAAACAAAGGGGCATGTAGCAGGTGTATGGGTAGTCGATGATTATGCTCATCATCCAACAGAAATTAAAGCGACTTTAAAAGCGGCTAAGGAATTAGAAAAGCATCGTGTTATCTGCGTGTTCCAACCGCATCGCTATTCTCGTACATCCTTGTTGAAAGACGAATTTGCTACTGCTTTCACAAGTGCAGATGAAATCTATATGACAGATATATATAGTTCTGGAGAAGATCCTATTAGCGGTATTGATGGTCATACAATTCCAAATAGTATTAGTGAAGTAACGCATCAACATGTAAATTATGTGGAAGATGTAAATGATTTGCCAGCCGTTCTTGCGAAGGTGGTACGACCAAATGATTTGGTTATTACTATGGGGGCAGGATCTATTAATCAATATGGTCCAAAGTTATTAGCATTATTGGAAGAAGGTTTACAATGAAAGATAAACATATCATCGTATTAATGGGTGGTCCATCTGCTGAGGCTGAAGTATCTCGTAGAACTGGCGCAGCCATCGCAGAGGCTTTAATTAGCAAGGGGTATCACGTTTCCACATTAGAACTAAATCCTCGCACTGTATTACAAGATATTGAAAAGCTAAAGGGCGATGTTGTATTTAATGCGATTCATGGACGTTATGGTGAAGATGGCGCTTTGCAAGGTGCATTAGAGATGGCTGAAATCCCATATACAGGATCTGGCATTATGGCACATTCTGTAGGGATGAATAAAAAAGTAAGTAAAGATGTGTTTAAAGGTGCTCATATTCCTACGGCTGAATCTATTTCCTACAATGGCAATCTACAGTCGAAAGAAGATATCATTAAAGATATTGAATCTAAATTCTCCTTGCCGGTTGTATTGAAACCAGCAACGCAAGGCTCTAGTATTGGCGTTACAATTGTAAAAGAAAAAGATCAATTGGCTAAAGCTGTTATAGATGCGCTTACATATGACCCAATTCTTGTGGTGGAACAATTTTTAAATGGTCGTGAATTTACCGTTTCTGTATTGGACGGTAAGGCATTGGCTATCATTGAAATTAGACCACATTCTGGTGAATATGATTACGCTAGTAAATATACGGCAGGCGCTACTGATTATTTAGTACCGGCTCCAATCAGTGAAGATATGACAAAAGAAATGCAAGCTATTGGTGAACTTGTGTATCGTGAAGTACAAGCGAGTGGGGCTATTCGCGTTGATGTCATGACTGATGATAAAGACAATATGTATGTATTGGAATACAATACAATTCCAGGTATGACAGCTACTTCTTTGGTGCCAAAGGCTGCTAAAGAGGTGGGCATAGATTTTCCTGAATTATGTGAAAAAATCTTATTAACAGCAGGTTATGGGAAGTTTTAAATGCTGTAGTATGTAAGGAGAGTAGTTATGGATGATTTTAAGCAACATCCACCCAACTCAAATCAGATAGATGCGGAGCATGATAGACCCGATTTTCTTCGTCCTGAGACTGAGCCAATCCACAAGGATGATGGAGATTCAATACATAACAGTGAGCGTGAATTAGCTCGTAAACGTAAACAAGAGAAAGCGGAGGTTAGAAAGAAGTTTCTAAAAATAGGTGGTGTTGTTGCCATCGTGTTGTTAGGCTTATTTAATCTACCGATTCCACTTGGATCTATTAAAGTTATTGGATCTGATAAGGTCACAGTACAGGATGTTGAGGTTGCTGGTGATATTGGGGAACCAGTGAATGTACTTCGTATCAATAGAGAGAACTTGCGGCACCGATTATCAAAGGATCTCCGTATTGAAGATGCTCAAATTAGTTACGAATTACCATTGACGATGGTGGTCCGTGTAGTCGAGCGTAAGGCTATTGCTGTGATACCAGCTCAATTTGGGTATTTAACCTTGGATAAGAATGGGCAAGTGATTGCGTCTGATAGTGTAATTGAAGACACTACGGTGCCTATGATTTCCGGTGTTAAGGGTGGTAATATACTGCTAGGTGATGTGGTTACCGATAAGCCGATTGTACAGGCTCTTGATTATTTGCGAGCTTTAGATGATGATACATTTAAGCAAATTGCAGAAATCAATATCGGTGATCCTAATAATATGATGGCGTATACCGTCTCAGGTATACAGATTCGACTAGGTGATGGCGAAGATTTGAAAAGCAAAGCTGATTTAACAGCGTCTATGCTAAAAGATTTACCTAAGAGTCAAGGTAATGTTCAATACATAGACGTTAACCCGTCATCTCCTTTCATTAAGACCGATAAGGTAACGGTGCAACCAAAATCTAATAAATCTAAGTCAGACACTAGCCAATCTGAGAAAAAAGATACATCAAAACAAAGTGCTAATGTATCAAAATCAAAACAAGATTAGTTATAAGCACAAAAAGGGTGGATGATGTTGTGAAACACGAACGATGGGCTATTGGTCTTGTCAGCTTTGTATTGGGTTTCATGGTCATTACTCAATACAAGATGACACAAGATAATATTCAAGAAAATATACGGCTACAACGAACTGGTGATTTGGTGGCTCAGTTAAAGGATGCAGAACATGAAAAGGATGCTTTGCTAAAACAAATTGAGCAATTAAAAGCCAGTGGTTCCGGTTCTAGTGCAGATGAAACATTACTTCGTAAAGCTGCATTGACTAATGTCAAGGGACCTGGGGTAACCGTTTTGATAGAGGATAGTGCTAAACCAATTCAAGGGGGCGAAAATCCTAATTTATATGTAATTCACGATGAAGATATTCTACGTATCGTCAATGAATTACGGGCTGGTGGTGCTGAAGCATTGGCGATAAATGATCAACGTTTGATTGGTACATCTGAAATCCGTTGTTCAGGTCCTACAATTACTGTAAATGGTAAGGTGTATGGAGCGCCATTTACAGTTAAGGCTATAGGTGATCCTAAAACATTGAATTCAGCCCTTACTATGCGTGGAGGTATTGTAGATTCTCTAAAACATTGGGGAATTAAGGTGACCATAAAAGAAGAACCATCCATTGCTATTCCAGCATTTACAGGTTCTTATAGAGAAGAGCATTTACAATCTAATGAGTTAGGAGGTAAAGAATGAATATTTATATCTTTGCTATCATTGGACTCATAGTAGGTGTTGTTGTAGGATGGTTTACACCATTACATATTCCAGCAAGCTATGCTAATTATACATCCGTAGCCGTACTAGCTGCATTAGATGCGGTATTCGGTGGCAGTCGTGCTGCATTAGAGAGGATATTTGATTTAAGCAATTTTATCATTGGATTCTTCTCCAATGTAATACTGGCTGTTGTATTAGTATATATTGGCGATTTAATTGGGATTAATTTATATTACGTTGCTTTGATTGGTTTTGGTTTACGGGTATTTATTAATTTAGCTGCCATTCGTAAGAATATTATGACTAAACGTTTTTAATTATCAAGATTCAATTATAGTTGTAGTGGAAAGTTTTTAAATTTTAGTGTAAAATAAATGTAATTGTTATAATTAACTCAGTATATAAATAGACGCATTCGCATTTATATTGACAAAAATAGATAACGATAAGAGGAGGAAGTTCAATGTCTGATTTTGCAAATATTAAAGTTATCGGTGTCGGTGGTGGCGGTAATAACGCTGTTAATCGCATGGTTGAAAGTGAACTTAAAGGGGTTCAATTCTTATCCGTTAACACTGAAAGCCAAGTACTTGAATTGTCCAAGGCTGATGTAACTATTCAAATCGGTGAAAAAGTTACTAAAGGTCTTGGTGCTGGTGCTAACCCACAAATCGGTGAAGCAGCTGCTCAAGAAAGTCGCGAAGATATCATCAAAGCTCTTGAAGGTGCTGATATGGTATTCGTAACTGCTGGTATGGGTGGTGGTACTGGTACAGGTGCTGCTCCTGTAGTTGCTGAATGCGCTAAAGAAGTAGGCGCATTGACTGTAGGCGTTGTAACAAAACCTTTTGCATTTGAAGGTAAACGTCGTCGCGCTGCAGCAGAAAAAGGCATTGAATTCTTGACTCAAAAAGTTGATACAATTATCGTTATCCCTAATGATAAATTGTTACAAGTTGTAGATAAAAAATGTTCCTTGTCTGATGCATTTGGTAAAGCTGATGATGTTCTTCGCCAAGGTATCAAAGGCATTTCCGATTTGATTCAAATTCCTGGTTTAATCAACCTTGACTTTGCAGACGTTAAAACTATCATGACTGAACAAGGCGAAGCTTTGATGGGTATCGGTTTAGCTACTGGTGAAAACCGCGCTGCAGATGCAGCTAAGATGGCTATCAACAGCCCATTGTTGGAAACTTCCATCGATGGTGCTAAAGGCATCTTGCTTAACATTTCCGGTAGTGCAAACTTGAGCTTGTTCGAAATTAACGAAGCAGCTGAAATTATTTCTGACGCAGCAGATCCTGATGCAAATATCATCTTCGGTTCTGTTATTGATGAAAGCTTGGGCGATAGCGTTCAAGTTACTGTTGTTGCAACTGGTTTTGGTAATAACGCTAAAAGCGTGCCAGAATTCGGTAAAACAACAACTGCTGCACGTCCAGCTGCAAGCACATCTGCTCCTACAAGCAGCATCCCTGATATCCCTGTATTCATGAAACGCTAATATTTAATATATATACTTATACAATATTAGAATAAAAGTAACTTATTAAGACACATATATATGTGTGTATAGGAGGTACAAATGAAAAAATTAGTATTATTATCTTTAGCTGCAACAGTGATTACTGGTAGCGCATTCGCTGCATCCGTGCCTGTAACTAAAATCAGTGATAATTCCACAAAAATTCAAGCTGACTATGCGTTCAATCAACGCGTATCTAATAGCGGTGGCACTAACAATGATGGCTTTGGCGTATCTTTAGAACATGATTTAAGCAATAAATCTGCTCTTCAATACTCTTACAACAAAGTAAATGCAAAAAATGGCGATATTAAAGATCACCAATTGGCATATGTTTACAAAGTACATCCTAATGTAAACCTTTATGGTGCTGGTACGGCTATCCGCACTCATGATACAGATTTAGGCGTTCAAGCTGGTGTAATTGGTCATGTGCCTTTGACTGACAAAGTTAATGGCTTTGCTAAGGCTGGTTGGGGCAACGATATTAAACAATCCTATCAAGTAGGTGCTCAATACGAAGTAAAACCTAATATTGATTTGAATGTTTATTATGGTTATGACAAATATAGCGTAAATGATAATGACAAAACTTCCAAAGGCTTACATGCTGGCGTAGGTTACACATTCTAATCATAATAGAGCAAGTAAAACCACTCATCTTGGATGGGTGGTTTTTTTGTATGTATTCATGTATACAATATTTTTCATGAATACTCATTGTATAAATGCTTAACTTTAGGTATGATATTGTTGTAATAGTTCTTTTTAGTTAGGATGGTGTATGCGATGACAAGTGTAGCAGCAAAACACGCAAGAGGAAAAAAATTAAAAGATGTAATCTTTGTAACTGCAGGACAGGCGGCGGAAGATACAAAATTAAATGGTCGTGAAAATGTGGTAAATGGTACTTTGGGTGCTATTTATGATGAAGAAGGTAATTTAGTATTCTTAAAAACTGTTAAAGAAGAATATTTAAATTTATCTGACACCGAACATATTGGATATGCCCCTATTGCAGGGATTCCACAATATTTGGAATGTGCAGAAAAAGAATGCTTTGGCGATTCTCGTCCTGACGGCTTTATTCGTAGTATTGCTACCTCTGGTGGTACAGGTGGCATTCATCATTTGGTACATAACTATACTGAACCTGGTGATGAAGTATTAACTGCCGATTGGTACTGGGGTGCATACCGCATTATTTGTAGTGATAATGGACGTACACTTGTTACATACTCTCTATTTGATGAACATAATAACTTTAATCATGATGCATTCCAACATCGTGTTAAGGAATTAGCTGCTAAACAAACAAATGTTGTTATCTTATTTAATACACCAGGTAATAATCCTACAGGATATTCTGTAGAGGATAAGGATTGGGATTCTATTCTTAATTTCTTGAAAGAATTAGTTGCTATTGGTCGCAATAACGTCATCATTGGTATAGATGTGGCTTATTTGGATTATTCTGGCGAAAAAGAAGAAGTCCGCGCATTCTTTAAAAAGATGGGGCACTTGCCAAAAGAAATTTTAGTTTGCGTATGTTATAGCTTATCTAAGGGCTTTACAATGTATGGTCAACGCGTTGGTGCTATGATTGGTATTTCTTCTGATGAAGAAATTGCTGATGAATTTTTAGAAGTGAATAAATCGACTAGTCGTGCAACATGGTCTAATATTTGTCGTCCAGCAATGCGCGCTATGGCTAATATCGTTTCTGATCCTGATAAATTTAAGGCTTATGAGGACGAACGTAACTGTTATTATCAATTGATTCGCGATCGTGCAGATATCTTTAAACAAGAGGCAGCACAAGTAGGTTTACCTATGTTGCCATATCGAGGTGGGTTCTTTATAACTATACCAACTGACTCTGGTACCGCTATTTGCGAAGAACTTAAAAAAGAACATATTTATTGTATTGCGTTAGGCAATGGTATTCGTATCGCTGCATGTGGTATTCCTAAATTCCAAATGAAGGGATTAGCAGGAAAAATCTATGATGCTATGAAGCGATTAGGAAAATTATAAAACGATGAACTTAAAAAGGCACTTCAAATTTGAAGTG
>JAIITD010000206.1 GCA_022737715.1 Veillonella sp. | reverse complement strand
AAAGAAAATGCTAAAGAAGTAGTAAAGGCAATCAAAAATATGAAGCTTAAGGTACAAGCATCCATCCAAGAGGATCAAGTGCGCGTATCTGGCAAGGATAAGGATGATTTGCAAGCGGTTATCCAAATGTTAAAACAATTGGATGTACCAGTTGAATTGCAATTCGTTAACTTCCGTTCCTAATTATATAAGCATAAGAGATAGGGTTAGATTGATTCCGTTGAATCGCTAACCCTATCGGTGTAGGAGGCGCTATGAGAGTAGAGGACATGAAGGGTGGTTATACAACCGGTTCATGTGCTACAGCAGGCATGAAAGCAGGTTTATTGGCCCTCTTAGATCATGATATTGTGGACAAGGTAGTCATTGAAAATCCGCAAGGTCAATTCATCGAGGTGCCTATTAAATCTGTGGAAATCATATCCGAAACAGAAGCAAAGGCGACTGTGATGAAGGATGGCGGCGACGATCCAGATGTGACCCATGGTAATGACGTGGAAACGACGGTAACCCTTGATGATACAGGCAAGCTTCGTTTTCGAGCTGGCTTTGGTGTCGGCACGGTTACGAAACCAGGTCTTGCAATGCCCCCTGGACAACCTGCCATTAATCCGGGCCCTAGAGCGATGATGAAACTCGTATTTGAAGAGTTTTGTACTCATGGACAAGGTGTAACGGTAACAGTAAGCGTTCCTAATGGTAAGGTGCTGGCTAAGAAGACGTTGAACCATACGTTGGGTATCGAAGGTGGTATATCCATTATCGGTACGACAGGCATCGTTAAGCCGATGAGCGAAGAAGGGTTTAAAAACTCTCTTGTGCCTCAGTTAAAGGTGATGAAGGCCAATGGCTGTGAAACGGCGGTTCTCGTACCGGGACGTATCGGTCAAGATTTGGCGGAACAAGTGCTTGGTATCCATAAGAACCAAATGGCTGAAACCAGCAACTTTATCGGCTTTATGCTTGAACAAGCAGTGCATATTGGCTTTAAACGCATCTTGATTATCGGTCATATTGGTAAGCTTATTAAGCTTGCTAGCGGTAGCTTTCATACCCATAATCGTATGAGTGATGGACGTATGGAAAGCATCGTGGCCTATGCAGCCCTTGAAGGTGCGTCACAGGCGGTTTGTGAAGAATTATTTAGTTGCCAAACTACAGAATCTACCTTCCCTATCTTAGAACGAGAAGGCCTTACAGGTGTATACCAACGTGTAGTAGACCGCGCATCTATGCGCAGTGAGCGATATATTGCCAATGAGGCTGAGGTAGGTATTATTATCACCACCTTAAAGGGTGAGATTTTGGCTATGGATAAGCATGCAAAAGAGATAGGAGAGCTAGAACATTGGCACATACCTTGTATATCGTAGGCATTGGTCCAGGCAATCCTGACTATGTGGTGCCTAAAGGCCTTAATTTAATTAAACATGCCACCGTTTTGGTAGGTAGTGAACGCTCCTTGGAGGACTTTCAAGAACCCGGTCAGATTACATATCCTGTAACGGGTAAATTAAGCTGGTTATCTGAACAAATTGAGCGTGAACTTCACGACCATGATGTTGTGGTTATGGTGAGTGGTGACACAGGTTACTATAGCTTGTTGCCATATTTGAAAAAGAAATTCCCTACCACACACATCGAGGTGGTGCCGGGCATTAGTTCCATGACATTTGCCTTTGCACGCCTTAACGAAGTGTGGCATGATGCGGATTTAATGAGCTTTCACGGACGCCAACCAGCGCCTGAAAGACTCGTATATGAAGCGGGAAAAAAGATGGGATTCTTAACGGATCCTGAATATAATCCAGCGCATATTGCGCGTATTTTAATAGATGCAGGTTGG
>JAIITD010000205.1 GCA_022737715.1 Veillonella sp. | reverse complement strand
TCTAGCGTCGACTTCGACTGGTCCCATTGAATCATATTCAATTCTTGTTTCCATAATGTTTACAACCTCCTTAAAAGACATGCCGACCTTATCGTCGGTTCCTCTCTATTATATACAGAAAAACGGAAAAATATAATAGAAAATGATAATAAATACCAATTAGATATAATGCGTGCATGGCTATTACCTTTATACATATTTGATTTATATCTATAAATTTGTGTATACATAGCACATATATGGTTATATTTATTGTCAACATCGCTTTAACACGATAAAATGAATATAGCTTATAGTTAGTTTTATTTAATTTATAAGAGGAGGTAAGTACTTATGAAACATGATTTTATGAGCCATGACCTTCACTTGCCGGAACTTACGTTGCGTGGGATGTTATTAGGTGCATTGATCACTCTAATATTTACGGCATCTAACGTATATTTAGGTTTGAAGGTCGGTTTGACATTCTCGTCATCCATCCCGGCAGCCATTATCTCGATGGCAATTTTACGTTTCTTCAAGGATTCTAACGTTCTTGAAAACAACATGGTACAAACGCAAGCATCTGCAGCTGGTACCTTATCTGCAATTATTTTTATCTTGCCAGGTCTTTTAATGCTTGGTTATTGGCAAGGGTTCCCATTCTGGCAAACATTCTTGATTTGCGCATGCGGTGGTTCCCTCGGTGTGTTATTCACCATTCCATTGCGCCGTGCCATGGTAGTGAACAGTGATCTACCATATCCAGAAGGCCGTGCAGCAGCCGAAATCTTGAAGGTCGGATCTCATAATGGTGGTGAAGTTGCTAAATCTGGTTCCGGTATGGCAGACATCGTTTCCGGTGGTGCTGTAGCTGGTATCATCAGCCTTTGCGCTAACGGCTTCAAAGTGCTTGGCGACAGTATGAGCTTCTGGCTTCCAGTAGGTAGCAAAGGGATTACTCAAATTCCATTGGGCTTCTCCACAGCGTTGTTAGGTGCTGGTTACCTTATCGGTATCGCATCTGGTATCGCTATCCTCGTTGGTGTTCTCATCGCGTGGGCTGGCTTTGTACCTTACTTGACTAATGTATTTGCTCCAGATGGTGGTGCAACTGCAAAATTTGCTATGGGTATCTGGAAATCTAAAGTTCGCTTTATTGGTGCGGGTGCTATCGGTATCGCAGCGATTTGGACGTTGATTACCTTGATTAAACCTATCATCGAAGGTATGAAAATTTCCGTTAAATCCATGAACAGCAGCGCTGCTGAACGCGAAACACATCGTATGGATACAGATATGAGCACAAAATCTGTATTGATCGTATTTGCCATCATCCTTATTGGTTTGGTTATTACGTTCTGGGATTTCGTATCCGCTGTACCTATTAGTGCAGGCTTGATGTGGACTCTTGTTGTTGTAGGCGTTGTAGTAGCTTTATTAATCGGCTTCTTCGTAGCAGCAGCTTGTGGTTACATGGCAGGTCTTATTGGTACATCTGCATCTCCAATCTCTGGTATTGGTATCTTGGCGACTATTATTTCTTCTCTAGTGGTGTACTTCATCGCTTCTGAAAATAATTTATTTGCTACCGAAGCAGGCGTTCAATTCGCTACAGCTATGGCTATCTTCATGACATCCGTAGTTATTGCTATTGCATCTATCTCTAACGATAACTTGCAAGACTTGAAAACTGGTCAACTCGTTGGGGCTACACCTTGGCGTCAACAAATTGCATTGTTACTTGGTTCCGTAGCCGGTGCTATTGCGATTGCTCCAGTTCTTAACTTGTTATACCAAGCATATGGTTTCACAGGTGCGTTGCCTCGTGCTGAAATGGATCCAAATGCTGCATTATCTGCTCCACAAGCAAC
>JAIITD010000204.1 GCA_022737715.1 Veillonella sp. | reverse complement strand
AACAAAACGTACGTATGCGAAATTAACAATGGTACTTTCACAAGCTACGAATTCGATCCTAAAGAATATGGTTTCGAATATGCTGATAAAACTGAACTTGAAGGTGGCGATGCTACTGTAAATGCTGAGATTACACGCCGCGTTCTCGGTGGGGAGCAAGGTGGTAAACGCACAGCGGTTCTTCTTAACGCTGGTATGGCGATTTACCTTGCAAAAGATGGCATTACATTAGCAGAGGGCATTGAAGAGGCGAAAAATATGATTGACTCTGGCAAGGCTCTTGCTACAATGGAACAGTTTGTGAAAGCAACACAAGAGGTGTAACCATTGATTTTAGACACGATTGTAGAGGCTACCAAGGTTCGGGTAGCTCAAGAAAAAAAGGTGGAAACGCCTGAGGCTGTGAAAGCAGCGGCTTTGGCGTTACCATCTGATACAGGCTTTCCTTTTGAAGCAGCCCTTCGTCAGCAAGACTTTAACTTTATTTGCGAAGTAAAGAAGGCGTCCCCTTCAAAAGGCATTATCTCTGAGCATTTTCCATATTTAGATATCGCCAAAGAATATGAAGTAGCAGGGGCAGCAGCCATCTCTGTATTGACAGAGCCAGACTTCTTTAAAGGTGACAAAAAATATTTACAAGAAATCGCTAGCACCGTAAAAATTCCTGTACTTCGTAAGGACTTCATCATCGATGAATACCAAATCTACCAAGCGAAGGTGTGGGGCGCTAGTGCTATTCTTTTGATTTGTGCATGCCTCGATGTACCAACATTGACAAAGTTCCGTAAGTTAGCTGATTCTCTTGGTTTATCCTCCTTAGTAGAGGCTCACGATGAACAGGAAGTACAAATGGCCATCGATTGTGGGGCTCGCATTATTGGCGTTAATAACCGCAATTTGAAAGACTTTACCGTAGACGTACAAAACAGTGTGCGCTTACGTAATCTCGTTCAAGACGATGTGATTTTCGTATCTGAAAGCGGTCTTGAAACGCCTGAGGATATCCAAGTATTGCGCAATAACAACATCGGCGTAGCCTTGATGGGGGAAACCTTTATGCGTTCTCCTAATAAGATTGAGAAATTGGCATATCTCTATGGTCCCACCTACTATACACCGAAGATTAAGATGTGTGGTATCTCCAAGGTGGACACAATCCCTGCTGTAGTAGAAGCAAAACCAGACTACATGGGTATTGTCTTTGCACCGAGCAAACGACAAGTTACTGTGGAACAAGCTAAGACGCTCGTTGAAGCATTACATAATCAATGTAAAGAGCAAAATAACACGGTATCCATTAAAACGGTCGGCGTTTTTGTAAATGAAACAATAGACAATCTCGTTACCATTGCTAATGAGGTCAATCTAGATGTTGTGCAATTGCATGGCGATGAAGATGAAGCTTTCATCCAATCCCTAAAAGAACATACTAATGTAGAGGTTTGGAAGGCTATCCAAATCCGAAGTGCGGCAGATGCAGAGGCGTGGATTGATAGCAGTGCAGATATGCTGTTGTTTGATGCGTATCATAAAGACGAGCGAGGCGGCACAGGAGAGGTATTCGACTGGTCTTGCTTAGATACATTTGAACGTCCATTCATGCTGGCTGGTGGTATTGACAGCACCAATGTGGCCCGTGCCATTCGTACGGTTCGCCCATATGGCATAGATATTAGTAGTGGCATTGAAACAAATGGCGTGAAGGACGATGGTAAGATTACAGCTTTCACCAAGATTGTGAATAGTATAGGAAGGTAAGTTATATGAGTGAACAAAGACATGGTTATTTTGGCGCCTTTGGTGGTCAATTTATGCCAGAAACATTGATGAATGCAGTCATCGAATTGGAAGAGGC
>JAIITD010000203.1 GCA_022737715.1 Veillonella sp. | reverse complement strand
GTACGGCGTGGATTGTAGATGAGGTCTACAACACCTTCCAATTTAGAAAACTGCGTAATATCGATGAGATTGGCCGGATTGTGAGGATACATGCCGATAGGGGTGCAGTTAATAATAATCTGCGCTGTTTCATAATAGTTTGGCGCATCACCATAGAATGGAGCCGTTTTACGAGATAAATGAACGATATTTTTAGCGCCTAAATCTTCAAGAGCCACGTGAACAGTAGCAGAGGAAGCGCCATCGCCAAGAATGATACATTCCTTGCCAGATACATCGATGCCTGCATGTTGTAGGGTAAACACGAAACCATCGTAGTCTGTATTATAGCCGTGCCATTTGCCATCCTTGCGAACCATTGTATTTACACAACCGATGCGTTCGGCGCGAGGATCTACAACATCACAAGCTTCAAGGGCATTTACCTTGTAAGGGATGGTAATGTTGATGCCTTGTAGTTCTGGATCAGCGAAGAACTCTTGTAATTGGCTTGGTTCGCGCTCAAATAATTCATAATTTGTATTCCCCAACGCACTATGAATGCGAGGGGAGAAGCTATGGCCCAACGTACGGCCAAGTAAACCAAATTTCATAGGACCTCCTAGGTCAATATACATAGAATGGCTAATAGGCTGGTACCTATTAGCCATTGAAATTTTATAACTATATTTATTGTACTATATATGCCCTTATAGGCACTAGTACGGATGAATATATTAGTTTTCTGGATAATTACCGAGTAAGCGGAATTTATCTTGCGATGTATGAAGCTCTGCTAGAACGGATAATACCTTTGGATCCGCTAAGGATGCTTCTAAATCGAGGTAGAACAAAAACTCGAAGTTATGGCCTACGATTGGACGAGACTCAAGTTTGGTAAGGTTTACGCCGATGTTAGCGAATTTTGTAAGCAATGTACCGAGACCACCTGGAGCGTGGCTTGCTGTAGTTACCACAGAGATTTTGTTAGCCCCTGGGTAGACATGGAAGTCCTTGCTGATACAGATAAAGCGAGTATAGTTATTATCGCTATTTTGGATATTGCGCATCAAAGGTGTCAAATTGTATAAGTCTGCACACTGAGGCGCTGCGATAGCGGCTACACCTGGATCATCACTAGCTGCTACTAGCTGTGCAGCACGCGCAGTGTTATCAAAGGAGCGTAATTCTACACCTTCTAATTTTTCTAGGAAGTGGCTACATTGGCCCAATGCTTGTGGATGAGAGATGATAGTATGAATATCTTCTAGTTTTGTGCCTTTTTTCACGAGTAAATCGTGAGAAATCCATAGGCGTGTACCGCGTACGATATAGCATTTTCGTTCTTCTAGAAGGTCGTATACTTCTTTTACAGAACCATTAGAGCTATTTTCGATAGGTAATACCCCGAATTGACATTCACCAGACTCCACAGCGTCGAATACGGCACGGAATCCTGTTACATAGTGAATTTGGCTAAGTGGTAATAATTTATCGCATGCCACTTGCGCATTGCTGCCGAACACGCCAGCACAAGCTACGCTACCTCGTTGTGGAGGCAAGGTAGGGGACTGCTCAATGGCCTTTTTCATTTTTACGGTAAATTCGTTGTCTTGGAATAATTGCTCAGACTGATACGTACGGCTCAAGCTGAATAATGCTTCGAAGAAACGACGTGCATACAAATCAAGGTCTGGACCTGCATCCCTTGTAACTTTATCGAGGATATCTCGTTCTCGCTTCGCATCGTAAATGGCCTTATTCATTTCTTTTTTCGCCGCTGCTACATCTTTGGAGAGTTCCATGCGCTCTTTGAAGAGGGCGAGCATTTGGTCGTTTATGTCGTTAATTTTAACGCGTACTTCATCTAAGTTCATGGTCAAT
>JAIITD010000202.1 GCA_022737715.1 Veillonella sp. | reverse complement strand
TGGCATTTATTAGCTATCTTCACGGCTACCATTGTTGGTTTTATTTTGCGCCCATGGCCAACGGGCATTATGGCGCTCTTTGGCATTGTTGCTGCTGTGGCAACGAGTTCTATTACGATAGTGCAAGCCTTAGGTGGTTATGCAGAGGCTAATGTGTGGCTTATCGTAGCGGCCGTATTCTTTTCTAGAGGTATTATTAATTCCGGCCTTGGTAAGCGTATTGCATACACACTGATTCGTGCCTTTGGTACAAGTTCTCTGAAATTAGCCTATGCATTAGCTTGTACGGATTTGATTATCTCTCCTGCTACGCCATCTAATACGGCGCGTGGGGGCGGTATCATTTTCCCAATCGTTCAAAATATTTCTCTCGCCTTTGACTCTGAGCCTCATGGCAATACGGCACGTCGCATAGGGGCGTACTTGATGACAACGGCCCACACCATTAATACGATTACAGTAACCATCTTTTTAACTGCTTGTAGCGGTAACTTATTGATCACATCCTTAGGTGCGAAATTATTTGGCTATGATATTTCTTGGTGGGAATGGTTCCAAGCGGGCGTTATTCCTGGCGTTATCTGTATGATTCTCATGCCATGGTTTATCTATAAGATCTATCCACCTGAAATCAAGGAAACACCAGAGGCGGCCGAGATGGCTCAAAAGGAATTAAATGCGCTTGGGCCGATTACAAAATCTGAAATCTCTGTGGCCATTATCTTTGTTCTTTGTATTTTGCTATGGGCTACAGCGATTTGGACGAAGTTACATCCTACAGTAGTCGCTATGATGGGTGTACTCGCTTGTGTGGTAACAGGATCTCTTACATGGGAAGATATTTTAGGTGAACGCACCGGTTGGGATATCCTCATCTGGATGGGTACGCTTGTAGGTATGGCTGGTTTACTTGGTAAATTAGGTGTAGTAGCTGTATTTGCCGATTTTGTAAGCCAACATCTAGTAGGTATTGATTGGTTCTGGGCATCCTTTATCATCTCTGCAACCTTCGTATATTCTCAATATTTCTTTGCCAGTGGTACGGCGCGTATTACCGCATTATTCTCTGCCTTTGCAGCCATCTTGGTTGCCATGGGCGCACCGATTCCGTTTACCATCTTGCTTTTCGGTTTGATGAATAGCCCTGGCTGTACATTAACTCATTACAGCTCTGGTGTAACACCGATATTCTTCGGAGCAGGCTATGTACCACAAGGCACGTGGTGGCGCGTAGGTCTTGCTATTTCTGTAGTAAGCTTTATGATTCACTTCTGGGCTGGTACATTTGGTATGTGGCTGTTCGGTATTTTATAATATATAAATCCCTCGCTTCGGCGGGGGATTTTTGTATATCAAATATTGGTGCATAAACATATATGGATATAGTTATTGGGTATGGTGAACTTCATAAAAAAAATATAATAAATCTATAGAATATTTATTGCATGACACTATAGAACGTGTTATTATAGTTTTATCGTTACAGATTATTTTAGGAGGAAACATGTTCGGTTTAGTCATTAGCTTGTTGATTATCGCGCTGGTCGTGATTATTAAAAACATTCGAATTATGAACAACAACTTAACACGTTTTTGTCTTAAAAGTTCCGCGAATGGTTTAATATACAATCAATAAGATTTGACTATATTGTTTCTTATTTGTATGTATTCCATGGGGTACATAGGTTTTTATGTATGTAGGAATTCTGTAAACAAAAGGAATATCATTTGTAAACTTTTAAGACGGTTCTTTGGAATCGTCTTTTTTTATTAATTGTGAAAGCCGTCCAAGTGGATGCTTTCAAGAAAAGTGAGGAGATTAACATGAGTTGTAGAAGTGACAATTTAAAAACAGGCGTAGCACGTGCACCACA
>JAIITD010000201.1 GCA_022737715.1 Veillonella sp. | reverse complement strand
TCATTATACATTCTTATCTAAATGATAGCAAGATATTCCTACTAAAATATACAGGAATTAAGAAAAATCCCTATAAATCCGTATATCTTATGGTTTATTAATAGTAGTTCTCAACTCTATTTAATTCTCAATATTATAAATTGGAGAAGTCCAATGTACCAAACAAATCATCGTATGTTTCAGCGCGACGAATTTGTGTAACAGATCCATCTTTGTGCAACAACAATTCAGCAGAACGTAATTTGCCATTGTAGTTAAAGCCCATTGAATGACCATGTGCACCTGCATCATGAATGATGATACGGTCACCAATATCAATTTTTGGTAATTCTCGTTGAATAGCAAATTTATCATTATTTTCACACAAGGAACCAGTCACATCATAAACGTGATCTTTAGGGGCATTTTCTTTCCCCATTACCGTAATATGATGGTAAGAACCATACAATGCGGGACGCATTAAATTAGCCATACAAGAATCTAAACCGATGTAATGACGATAGATGTCCTTTTTGTGAATAGCTGTGGAAACAAGATATCCAAATGGGCCTGTTACCATGCGACCACATTCGTAGGCCAAAGCAATATCCTTAAGACCATTGCCTTTAATGATTCGATCATAGGCTTCATGAACACGTTCGCCCAATTTTTCAAAGTCAACAGGTGTTTGTTCTGGTTTATATGCTACACCTACACCGCCACCAAGATCGATAAATTCAACATCGATGCCTAATTTTTCTTTGATTTCTACAGCAAGGTTAAAGCAGATTTCAGCGGTGCCCACCAATCCATCAATATCAAGCTCATTAGATACAACCATAGTATGTAAACCAAAATGTTTTACACCCTTTGCTTGTAATTGCTTGTATGCCTCAAACACTTGTTCACGAGTCATACCATATTTTGCTTCCTCTGGAAGGCCGATAATCGTATTGCCCCCTTCTTTCAAAGGACCTGGATTATAACGTACGCAGAATGTATCTGGTAGAGAGCCGTGATGTTTTTCTAAGTATTCAATATGAGTAATATCATCTAAATTGATGATAGCCCCCATATCTAACGCCTTTTTATACTCTACATAAGGTGTGTCATTGGATGTGAACATAATATCATGTCCAGTGATACCTACCTTTTCGCAAAGAAGTAATTCAGCTAAGGAAGAGCAATCAGCACCTACCCCTAGTTTTTGTAATACACGCATAATATACGGATTTGGAGTAGCTTTCACAGCAAAATACTGTTTAAAGCCCTTATTCCAAGAGAATGCGGAGATAAATCTCTTCATATTATTAACGATACCTTCTTCGTCATAAATATGAAATGGAGTCGGATATTTAGCAATAATTGCTTCTAATTGTTCAGATGTAAATGGAACTGTTTTTTGATTCATAATAACCTCTCTACATAGTAAAAGACTCATCTATGATGAGTCTTCTAATTAACTGATTATTTAAATAAGGCCTTATCTAAACTATAGCGACCTGCACCAGCAAGGAACAACATAATAGCACCAAAGCCCATTTGAGATGGATAATCCCAACTAAAGAAATTACCATTGAGATTTAGTATAGTAGCCACTGCTAATGTGCCTATAATCAAAAGGGAGCCTATACGTGTAAACAAACCTATGATGATAAGAATACCACCAACCATCTCTGCATAGGAGGCAATAGTACCTAGAATTACCTCAAATCCACTTGGCACACCTAAAGCGGATAACATAGCCCCTACCTTATAGAGACCTTGTTCTCCACTTACATATTTTAAGTATCCATGATAGAACATGGAAATACCTAATGCAAAGCGATAGAATAAAAGACCAAAATTAAT
Organism: Veillonella sp.; assembly: GCA_022737715.1. Taxonomy (GTDB): domain Bacteria; phylum Bacillota; class Negativicutes; order Veillonellales; family Veillonellaceae; genus Veillonella. The sequence goes on along the minus strand of JAIITD010000201.1, from coordinate 55 downwards.
ATAATCAGGTTTACTTTTAAATAAAAAGTTCAACATAGTAACACCTCTTTATTAT
>JAIITD010000200.1 GCA_022737715.1 Veillonella sp. | reverse complement strand
ACTATGCTAGCAAAACAAAATATTATCTCCGACGCAGATCGGGATGCTATTGTAGCGGGCTTAACAAAGATTAAAGGCCAAATCGATAAAGGAGAGTTCCCATTTTCCGTAGCTCTTGAAGATATTCATATGAATATTGAAAAACGCTTAACTGATGACATTGGCGAAGCAGGTGGTCGTTTACATACGGGCCGTAGCCGTAATGACCAATGTGCTGTCGATTTGCACATGTATGTGCGTAAAGCAGTTATCGAAATGGGTGAGCTCATCGTAGATATGCAAAAAGCGCTCATCGAAACAGCTGAAAAATACAGTGATGTTATCATGCCTGGCTATACCCATTTACAACGGGCGCAACCTGTACTCTTTGGGCATCATATGATGGCATATTTCTCCATGTTAGAACGTGACTTTGATCGTCTATTAATGGTATTTAAACATGCCGACATCATGCCATTGGGGGCAGGTGCTTTAGCGGGCTCTACCTATGGTATTGATCAAACTTATACGCAAGAATTATTGGGATTCTCTCGTATTTACGAAAACAGCATGGATGCCGTATCGGACCGTGACTATGTTGTGGAATTCTTATCCTTTGCATCCCTCGTGATGATGCATTTGAGCCGCCTTAGTGAAGAATTGATTTTGTGGTCTACTAACGAGTTCAACTTTATCGAACTTGATGATGCTCACTGCACGGGCTCTAGCATTATGCCACAAAAGAAAAATCCTGACGTATGTGAACTCGTACGTGGTAAAACAGGCCGTACCTATGGCCATTTGCTAGGTCTTTTAACTACATTGAAAGGCTTGCCACTCACTTATAATAAGGATATGCAAGAGGACAAAGAGGGCATCTTTGATGCTATCGATACAGTACACTTTGCATTGTCTATCAATGCTGCTATGATTCGTGGTATGAAGGTTAATGGGGAGCATATGAAAGCTGTCCTCGATGATGACTTCTCCAATGCTACGGATATGGCAGATTATCTTGCGAAAAAAGGTGTTCCATTCCGTGAAGCTCATGAAATCGTAGGTAATGCTGTTCATCATTGCATCGAAAAAGGTTGCGTATTACTTGACTTATCCGTTGAGGATTTCAAATCGATTTCTCCATATTTTGATGCGGATATTCTAGATGCTATTTCTATTGAGGCTTGCGTAGCAGGTCGTAACAACTATTCTGGTACGGCCCCAGAATGTGTAGAAAGACAACGCAACAATGGTAAACAAATCATTGCTAACGAAGAAGCACAAATTGATAGCTGGAAAGCCATCGTAAATTCTGTACAAGAGTAAGGATTCTACCCTTAGCATCGTAGATGGTTTCATAGTTTATACACTTGGCTCCACCCTTGGGTGGGGCCAATTTTTGCCTATGTTTTTAATGTCCATATAACTACGTTTTTATAGACCCGAAATCTACAATTTTTACGTATTTTTTTGTCTATATCGAGTGGACGTGCAGTGGATAATGGTCTTGTACTACGACACTATAACTTGAATAGATAGTGATTTTTCATATATTTAATTGATTAAACTGAAAGAAAATGATACTCTCACATTCATCATACCGTTTCTAATCAAAAATAATATATAATTACTATATTTTTATTCAATTCGTGTAATATGCGGTGTCCACTAATAAAGTACTTTTCATTTACCACCTATGGTGTTATTATTAATTCGAAAAACAAATAAAAACGGTACTTTCACATTCCCGCCCATTACAGCAGGAACTGAACGTACTTAGCGGTTTAAATAGATTTAAGTGAATTATGGACGAGAAAAAATTCACCTTACGAAAGGGGATTGATACATGAAAACCACCGCTAAAAAAATGTCTGTATTCCAGCTAACCACAATGGTAGCAGCCAATATGCTAGGAGCTGGGATCATTAT
>JAIITD010000199.1 GCA_022737715.1 Veillonella sp. | reverse complement strand
ATTTATATTATGAAAAGAAACTCATTCCTACACAGAAATGAGTTTCTTCGAATTACGATTTCAGCTGGATGTCTTTGTCTGCCTCATTTTTGAGTATAGGTTCACCTGTGCCCTTTACGGCTTCTCTGGTAACTATGCATTTTGCCACATCATCCATAGATGGAACTTCATACATAACATACTTCATTACCTTCTCAATAATGGCACGCAAACCACGAGCACCAGTTTTACGCTGTAATGCTTCATCAGCGATTTCTTCTAATGCATCATCTTCAAATGTCAATTCTACACCATCAAGGGATAGAATTTTTTCATATTGCTTAGTCAATGCATTTTTCGGTTTTGTAAGAATTTGGACCAATGCATCTCGATCTAATAGGTCTAATGTTACCATAACAGGCAAACGACCAATAAATTCAGGAATCAAACCAAATTTCAATAAATCTTCAGGTACAACCTCTTTAAGAATCGCAGATACATCGCGTTCTTCAGCACGTTGTACATCAGCACCAAAACCTAATGTTTTCTTAGCGGTACGTTTTGTAATAACCTTATCCATGCCATCAAATGCGCCACCACAAATAAAGAGAATATTAGTAGTATCGATTTGTAACATTTCTTGATTAGGATGCTTACGACCACCTTGAGGTGGTACGGAAGCAACGGTACCTTCTAAGATTTTTAAAAGTGCTTGTTGCACACCTTCCCCTGACACGTCACGTGTAATGGAAGGATTTTCAGACTTACGGGCAATCTTATCGATTTCATCGATGTAAATAATACCGCGTTCAGCCCGTTCAATATCATAGTCGGCAGCTTGAATGAGTTTTAATAGAATATTTTCTACATCTTCCCCTACATAGCCAGCCTCGGTTAAGCTTGTTGCATCTGCAATTGCAAATGGAACCTCTAACATTTTTGCCAATGTTTGAGCCAATAATGTTTTACCACTACCTGTAGGCCCGATAAATAGAACATTGGACTTTTGTAGTTCTACATCATCTACCATATTATCTGTTTGTAGACGTTTGTAGTGATTATATACTGCCACCGCAAGGGAAACTTTAGCATCATCTTGACCAATGACATATTGATCAAGATGAGCTTTAATTTCTTTTGGCGTTGGCAATTCTTTTAATTTAAAGTCTTCTGTACCGATGTCACCAAGTTCATCTTCAATGATACGTTCACAAACCTCTACGCATTCATCACAGATGTACACATTAGGACCGGCTACTAGTTTTCTTACTTCATCACTTGTGCGTCCGCAAAAGCTACAACGCATAGTATCTTTATCTTTTGCCAATGAGCGCCTCCATTACTTGCTTTCTAGAGTATCGCGAGTTAACACCTCGTCAATCAAACCGTATTCAACGGCATCTTGGGCACTCATGAAGTTATCACGATCAGTATCACGTGCTACAACTTCAATATCTTGGCCACTGCGAGCTGCTAGGATACCATTTAACTCTTCACGCATACGAAGAATTTCACGGGCATGGATTTCGATTTCAGATGCTTGACCTTGTACACCACCCAATGGTTGGTGAATCATAACGCGCGCGTGAGGTAAGGCAAAGCGTTTTCCCTTTGCACCGGCTGTCAATAATACAGCCCCCATACTTGCAGCGGAGCCTACGCAAATGGTAGACACATCTGGTTTAATATATTGCATCGTGTCATAGATAGCCATACCAGCAGTTACAACACCACCTGGGCTATTAATGTATAGATGAATATCTTTATCTGGATCCTCTGCTTCTAGGAAAAGCATTTGGGCAATCACCGCATTTGCGACATTATCATCAATAGGTCCACCTAAGAAGATAATGCGATCCTTTAATAAGCGAGAGTAAATATCATACGAACGTTCACCACGTTCGCCTTGTTCAACTACGATTGGTACATACATATA
>JAIITD010000198.1 GCA_022737715.1 Veillonella sp. | reverse complement strand
TCATCCCATGTGGAGCGCACAAAGCCACCCATACCACGGGCAGATTTATATTTTTTTGCCTTTTCAGGGTCTTCTACGATAGATTTCCATGCTTCGATAGGATTTTTAGCTGTTTTCTTAGCTTCTCTCCAAAGCTCAGCCAATTCGCCGCGTACATATGGATATTTTACGCGCAATGGGCTGTATAAATACCAAGAGAATGTCGCACCACGAGGGCACCCACGTGGTTCATAGTCCGGCATATCATCCGGTGTTTCCGGATAATCTGTAGCTTGGTTTTCCCATGCTACGACACCATTTTTAACGTAAATGTTCCAGCTACAAGAACCAGTACAGTTTACGCCATGTGTTGTGCGGACTACTTTATCGTAGGACCAACGGTCACGATAAAAATTTTCCCATTCGCGACCGCCTTCTTCTGTGATTTGGTGACCGCTTGGAGATACGTCCTTCTTGCGAAGAAACTTGAATTTCTGAGACAATAAACTCATCTCGTGTCCTCCTTAAAACTACAAAAAAGCCCTTGCGTTAGCAATGCCAACAACAAGGGCGAATATCCACAATTATTCGATATTACTGATATTAGGGTCGATCGTGTCGCTATCTAAATCGAGTAATCCGATTAATGCATCTAAGTCACAGATTACCAGATGGTGTTTATCATAGGCTACATAGCCTAATTTTCGTAACTCACTGAGCATGCGGTTTAAACTTTCCCGAGATGTGGCAGCAAATTCAGCTAACTCTTGATTTGTTAACGCGATGTCGATATAGATACCATCATCACGTTGAATACCATAGCTATTAGCTAAACGCAATAGTGTCGAATAGAATGCACCTTTTTTGCCATACAACAACAAATCTCTGTATTTGGCTTGTTGTCGCCGCATATGAAGTGTATAGATTTTCATCATTGCAATGGCCAGTGAATGGTCCTTTGCAATGGCTGGTTCCAAAACATCATAACGGATGGAATATACCGAGCATTTTTCACGTGCAATCGCATTGAACACGTAAGTCCGGGTGTTCGTCTCGTACAAAGGAATTTCACCAAGCACATTATTTGGCCCCACCAACCGATGAGCAAAAATATGACCACTTGCCTCAAATTTCTTAATACTAAGTCGCCCTTCACGGACAATAAAAAAATGATCTGCTATATCACCTTCGTGAAACAAAAACTCGCCTTTTTCAAGGTGAATTGTTTCTCCTGGCAATGCAAGTAACTGGTTAATTAACTCCTGTTCCATACTATCACCGTGCATCTTTCAGTGTCATTTGTCCATATTGATTGTGAAAGTAGCTTTCACAATCAGCCATGCACAAAAGGCACATATACTATATACTTTACGTATATTATCCCTATTATAACCGATTAATTCTCATATAAGTGTGTTTTTCGTCACATTCACATTATATTCTGTCCTATATAATAATGGTGTGATTTTAGGCACACTCTCTATTATTATAGTACCACATTTTACAAGGCTTTTAAACGAGATGTGCCACATATTCGTGTGAAAAGATCTACCCTTTATCACATGTGTTTTAGTTAAAGGAGAGCTCTCATGTCAGAACTGAAAATGCCTCAAGTAGGTGCAAGTCGCAAAGAGATTGTTGCGAACTGGCAACCAGAAAATCCCGAATTTTGGGAAAAGTTTGGTAAAAAAATCGCCAAACAAAACTTGGTAATATCCACTATTGCCTTAACCTTAGCCTTTTGCGTATGGTATCTATGGGCTACCATCGCAGCACAATTAAATGGCGCAGGTTTCCACTTTACAACTGAACAATTATTTACACTCGCAGCTTTACCAGGCCTTGTAGGTGCTACATTGCGTTTCGTCTACACATATATGCCTGCACTTATGGGCGGTAAGAACTGGACCTTTATATCCACACTCATTTTATTAGTTCCTGTTGTATGGCTTGGCTTTGC
>JAIITD010000197.1 GCA_022737715.1 Veillonella sp. | reverse complement strand
ATTCCCGGACGGGTCACCACATGGACGATTAGCTCAGCTGGGAGAGCGCCTGCCTTACAAGCAGGATGTCGGCAGTTCGATCCTGTCATCGTCCACCAAGCTAAAGCAGTTATCTTCGGATAACTGCTTTTTTGTGTTATAAATTCAGATGTGTGCAGTACAAATACAAAAAGCGACACTATGTGCCGCTTTCAGTATGGTTGTTATAAATCTTGTATATTGATTTATCTCGGTGCATACATGATGATATATACACCTACAAGGCATACAAGACCGCCGATGATGTCATACATATCTGGTCGCAAACCATCGATGAGCCAACCCCATAGGATGGAGAGGGCAATAAATACACCGCCGTATGCAGCATAGACCTTGCCGAAGCTGGCCTCTGGTTGAAATGTAGGAATTATACCGTACAAGATTAAGATAATGGCGCCCGCTAGTAGATATAGAGGACTTTTATCATCGCGCATGTAGAGCCAGACGAGATATCCACCGCCAATTTCGGCGATACCGGCTAATAAAAAATAGAATATAGATAATAACATATATACCTCACAATGATTATAAATCTCATATTAGTGTATCATGGTTGTTGTACCCTGTCAGTAGTAGATTATTGAGTTTGAAAACAATAAAAAATCCCTCGCTATTAAAACGAGGGATTGAGTATTATAATCTCGCAGGAGATTCCTGATGGACATAGTCCATAAATGTATGCATCGTTTCAGTTTTAGAATTATTTTTCTTGTATGCGAAACATACTTGTAACTTAAATGGTTTTTCCAATGGTAAATAGCCAGTAGTAATGTTGAGGGCATCGAGGATTTGACGTGCTACGATACAACCAGATTCATTCTTACCACAATAATCGATCATTGTGTACGGATTAGATAAGCGGCTACCACGGATGTGTAGATTTTGTTGACCATTACCTACATATGCTTTTAATGTACGGTACATAAAATATTTAGGTGGATACATTAAAAGTGGGAATTGTTGAATTGATTTTAACGTAGCTTCTTTAACTTGATCAATCAATTTTGGCGCATAATATACAAATTCATCTTCCCGTAGCGCTTTTGATTCATATAAGGACATGTCCTTATTATTTGGTAAATAGAGAAGGGCAATGTCGATACGATTTTCTCGTAAATCGAGCAATAGCTCTTCTTCTTCCATATCGTAAATAGATACAGAAAATTCAGGATGGTTTTCAAAGAAATGCGATACATATCCATTGAGGCGGATATCGCCGAGGCTACGAAGAACGCCGATGTTTAGGATAGGGCGTTCTACCTTGCTAGCTAAACGGATGGATTGTATGGCTCTCTCCAAAGTGTCCAATACAAGTTCTGCTTCAGGTAGGAATAGCTCACCTTCTGGAGTCAAACGACTGCCACGGGTAGAACGAGAAATTAATTTAACACCTACAAGACGCTCTAATTTTTTCATTTGCGCACTGAAAGCAGATTGGGTGATATTCATCGTTTGTGCTGCTAGTGTAAAGCTACCCGTTTTATTATATGTAATAAAACTTTGTAGCTCTTGCATGGTTGGTAATTCTTTCATTTCGGTACTCCGATTATATTAAAAAACCTCACATTACTACTTATTACCTATATTAATTGTATTGTAGCATACTATAAGTATTTTTTCATCTAAATCTATAAAAGGCGATGAACAAATTAAAATAGATATAGAGCGGTTCTTTTATAAGAAATTTCGTTTCTAATGCAATAATAGGTGAGTAAAATTAATGATAAATAGTATGGTAAAAGAATAGCTTTGGAACATGTCTTTTATAGGTAAACTAATTGACATAGAACCATAAGAAATGATATTATTACTAAGTACCTTTATGTCGTGGTACAAGTATATATTAATTTATGAGGTGATAATCACATGGCAACGAGAAGAGAGGCTCGATTCAAACTTTGTCGTCGCTTTGGTGTGAACGTATTCGGTCA
>JAIITD010000196.1 GCA_022737715.1 Veillonella sp. | reverse complement strand
CCTGAGGAGGGATGACAAATGCACTCCTGGAAAAAGAAACTTGTAGTATCACAATTAGCATTGGCTTGCACTCTGGCTATCACCTCTCAGGCTAATGCAACTACTTATAATACATTCGGGTATCACGATGACGCAGTCACTCTATTCAATTGGGGCGACAATACTAAAACTGATCACGACTATTTGACGTATGGTGGCTATGTATACGACCATGCGGCTGATGGTTATTTTGATACTGTATTTAGTGGCGATACCGTTAATGGTGTAATTTCTACTTATTATCTGAATCACGACTATGGAACAGATACCGCTAATACTCTGAATATTACGAACTCAAATATTCACGGTATGATTACTTCCGATCAGATCGGATACGGTGATTACGTCTGGACCAACGGTAGCGATTATACTGGTCATGATTGGGTAGATGGCGATATTTTCACTCTGAACATCGCGAACTCAACAATTGACGATGATTTTGATGCATTCTACTTCAATGATACTTATCTGGATGCAGACGGTAAAACGTCTAAAACAGATTATGATCGTCTGGTAACAGCTGCTCTTGGCACCGCTGTAACTCTGGATGTTGAAAGTAACATCAATATCAGCAACAACTCCCATGTTGCAGGTATTACTCTGGTTCAAAACGATTTAGGTAATGCGACTTACAATACTGAAGGTCATCAGTGGGACAACAATATCGTTGTTAATAATTCCACTGTAACTTCAGGTTCGCTCTCAGAAGACGAACAATCAGATCGTGGTCATTTTGGCAACTCTGTTGAGCCAAGCGACTATGGTAATGGTGCATCAGGTGCTGATGATGTTGCATTAGCCTTCATAGATGATGACACTTCTGATTATCGTATGGTCAACAACGTTACATTCAACAATTCTCAGTTGCTTGGCGACGTTGTATTTGACAGTACCTGGAACGCTAACTTTGACGCGACGGGTCACCTGATTGACAACTCTACCACTGCTTACACTCATGGCGGTTGGGCTACTGACGATCAGAACGTCGATCACCTGAACCTGACTCTGAACAACACCAAATGGGTTGGTTCAGCGAATATTGATTATGACGTTGTTGTTGCTGACGAAGCCTTCTACGACGTTGCGCCAAACAGCCTGAACCCGTACGCTTCTTACTCTGAAGATGGCTGGAATCGTGTTGATAACGCTAACGCATTCCAGAGTGGCGTATTCGATGTTGTTCTGAACAATGGTTCTGATTGGGAAACCACGAAAGATTCTCTGATCGATACCCTGGCTATCAACAGCGGTTCTCAGGTTAACGTGAGTGCAGATTCTTCCCTGACTTCCGACACCATCACTCTGAACGGTAGTTCTTCAATGGAAGTTAACGGTGAAGTTAACACTGATCACCTGATCATTGATACCTTCTCTACTGTTAACTTCGGTGAAGATACTGCTTCAGCTTGGACATCTGCACCGCTGTACGCCAACACCATTACCGTTACTAACGGTGGTGTGCTGGATGTAAACACCAACATGAATGACATCTCCAGCGTATTTGCAACTGATACTCTGGAACTGACCAGTGGCAACGTTAAAGATAACAACGGTAATGTTTACGCAGGTGTGTTTGACATTCATAGTAATGACTACATCCTGAATGCAGACCTCGTCAACGATCGTACCAACGACACCAGCAAAGCTAACTATGGTTATGGTGTTATTGCGATGAACTCTGATGGTCACTTGACCGTTAATGGTAACAACGACATTAATAATGGCGACGAAGTTGACAACAGCTCTGTTGACAACGTTGTAGCTGCAACCGGTAACTACAAAGTTCGTATCGACAACTCCACTGGTGCTGGCGCGATTGCTGATTACGCAGGTAAGCAGCTCATCTATATCGATGATACCAAAACCAACGCGACCTTCTCTGCTGCTAACAAAGCTGACCTGGGTGCATACACCTATCAGGCTGAACAGCGCGGTAACACCGTTGTTCTGCAACAGATGGAGCT
>JAIITD010000017.1 GCA_022737715.1 Veillonella sp. | reverse complement strand
CCATGTTTACGGCTAATTACTGTACTATCATCACCAGCAAAGTTATGTTTAGCATCATCTAACGCTTGTTTTGTCTTATCGATGGCAGAATTTACAACAGATGCCACATTTTGTGTAGTTGCAACGCCATCTTTACCTTGCACCGTACCTTGTGAAGCACCAGCAGCACCAATTTTACCAGTAGTGTCGTCAATAACAAGTTTGCCTTCGTCTACATTGACTGTATATGTTTTAACACCAGCTGCTGTAGCATCGCTAACAGTGGCAAGGCCTGTGCCAGCCACTTTCACAGCATCTTGGGCAAGTGTTTTAACTTTATCAGAACCAGTTGTAGACAAATTAGACAAGTCTTTGTCGGCAGATTTTTCGGCAGCGGTTACAGCGTTTTGTAATTTGGTGCTTGTACCAACGGTAATAGTATCGCCAGATACAGTAGTTGTAACAAGTGCATTTGCACCGCTTTCACCAACGACCTTGAGTTTACCAGTTTTAATATTAACGGAACCATCAGTTGTGCCATCATTGATTGTCAATGTGGAGGAGATACCAGCCAATGCATCGTCCATTTGTTTCTTGTTAACAGCTGCATCGTCGGTTGTGCCCTTCTTAACGCCTTTGATTTCTTGATTACCCGCGTTGATGCCGCTAGTGGTAATGGAAATTGGTGTGGCACCTGTACCAGTAGGTGTGACTGTCACGCCAGCACCGTTGATAACTGTTTGGTTACCAGTAGCATCTGTGAAAGTACCACTTGTTAGGCCTGTAAGGTTCTTAGCCATTTTAAGGCTCAATGTGCTAGTTGTCTTATCCCCCACAACAGCGATGTTACCATCGGTTACATCGGCACCAGAGGCAACAGAGCCTTTAATATTTACCGTTTTACCAAGTTTCAAGCCAACGGTATCACCTGAGTCACCAGCCATGTTAATTGGCATTTTTAGAATGGTTTCAGCTGTTTTGTACAATTGAGAACCATTAACTGCATCTGTAGAGGTAGCTGTAACGGCACCCGCTGCGACGTTCTTAATTTGACGTTCTGTACCGGTGGCACCAACAGACACAATAGAACCTTTATTAAGGCCTGTGTTACCAGCATAGCCAGCAGCTTCGAAGGTAACACCATTAATGGTAGAATCGGTAGCCGCTGCATATTGATCAGCAGAACTTGCATGACCAAGAACTACAGCACCATCTAAGCCTGTACCTACTGTTACGTTATTGCCCATAACCATAACATTAGAGGAATCTACAGTGTTACTATTACCTACTACATGAATACCTGTTGTACCAGCTGTACCGGCAAGGTTTGTATTACCCATGAACGTAGATTCAGAGGCTTTAATAGGATTTGTTGCCGTACCATTATCGTTACCATGTACATGTGTACCAGTTGCTGTGGTATCGATGTATGATGGATCACCGATGGCACTGGATTTATTACCTTTTACCTCGTTACCTATACCGATAGAGATAGAGTTTTCACCAGATGCTTTAGCACCTCCGCCAATAGCGATACTACTTTGGCCAGATACATCAGCCTGAGTACCAATAGCAATCCCAAATATTGCATTATTAATAGTAGCATGTTCCCCAATTGCAATTCCATGATCACTATTAGTAATATTTGCACCGAAGCCGATAACGGCCGCACCTGCAGATTGCAAAACATTCACTCGGGAGCCCATAATTACTGTTCTCTCACTATCAGTAATATGATTATCATAACCCATGATAGAACTCATATTACTATGAAGGCTACTACCAGCTGTATATCCCGTAATTGAATTGTTATGCCCTAATACCACTGAATCAGTGGCATTATTGACACTATTATCTGCCCCTATAATTGTAGCAAAATCACTAACGGCATCAGAAGATGACGATTTACCTATAATAATTGCACTATTACCAGAGGCTTTCGAATCAGCGCCTAAAACTACTGAAGTTAATCCAATAGCCTGTGCATTAACACCACCTGCAATAGATTTTGTACCTGTAGCACCACCTTTAGAACCGCCAGCACCATAGTTTGTTGAAGTAGTACCAGCTTTTTGTGTAGTGGTACCATCGTTAACATGCATATAGCCGAAGCTACTTTTAGCCAATTCATCTGCTACATAATAAAGCTGAGACCCATTAATGGCATCTGTAGATGTAGCCGTTACTTCTCCGGCCGCTACGTTTTTGATTTGACGTTCTGCACCAGCTGCACCAACAGATACAATATTACCATCCTTTAACGGAGTAGATGTTGTACCTTGACCAGCGTAATTAGCTGAAGTGAAAGTATCGCCGTTGATGGTTGAATCTGTTGGTTTTACGTATTTATTTACACTACTATTAGAGCCAAGAATAACAGCCCCACTATAATCAGGAGCATTAGGATTACTTGCTGGATCCAAATTTTCTACTATAATATTATTACCTAATATCATGACATCTGAAGCTGCTCTTACCTGATTATTATTACCAATAATTCTTACTCCGGTCGGAAGAACTGGACCATCAGGAGCAGTTGCATACCCCAATATTGAACTATTATTACCAAATACACCTGAGTCAATCCCCCGAGTAGGCCAGAAAGAATTATAATCTGTACTTTGAGTTATATTACCAATATAAAAGGTACCATCTCCATTCTTAACGGCTGCTCCATAACCAATAGCAGTTGATTTATCCGAATCAAATACTTTAGCATATCTCCCGATAGAAGTTGAGTTATCCGATTCTCTAACTCGAGTTTCTGTACCTATAACTATAGAATTCTTACCACCCTCAATCTGACTCGGGTTACTCCCAGATCGAATACCTGTTGTTAATACAATATTATCACTAGTAGCTTTTGTCGAATTAGGTTGTATTCTCCCCCAACCAATAAGAGTACTGCGTTCTGAATTATCTATAACTGAATTAAATCCAATTCCAATTGAATATGACGATTTAACATTCGAGCCTTGTCCAATTGCAATAGCATAATTTCCAGTTGCCCCGCCTTTTTCATTAGCTTTGCCAAGGTTAGACGTAGCATTACCCGCACCTTGAGTTGATGTCCCATCATTAACGTGCACATACACATCAGGACTAGCGCCAGCTGATACCGCTCTAACAGCTTCGTATAATTGGCTGCCGTTAACAGCATCTGTAGAAGTTGCAGAAATCACACCGGCCGCTACATTTTTAAGTTGGCGTTCATTATTAAGTTTACCAATAGAAAAAGTATTCCCATTGGTTAGGGATGAAGAGTTGCCAGCATAATTGGAAGCATCTAAATTTACCCCATTAATATTTAAAGTGCCACTTGGTTTATTAAGTACTGCAAATTCTGAATTATAACCAATGGCTACCGCACCTTTTACGCCCCCTAAATAAGTATTTGACTGAATATTAGTACCAATCGCTATTTGTGATTCACCATTAGTATTATTTCCACTACCAATAATCACCTCATTTTTAGCACCTGAGATATAATTATCATGACCAATAGCCACGCCTCCATCAGTACTTACAGGTGTGCCCCCACCGAAACCATAATTATTATTAGTACCTAAAATAACAGATTTATTATTTGCTATAGCATTACGAAAACCTATATTTACGGAACTTCCTTGAGCATTTAAATAAGCACGAGTACTACTAACCGGACCAGAGCTATTTGATCCAATAGCAATAGAATCACTAGCTTGAGCTAATGTACCTATCGCAATAGATGTGTCACTATTATGTACATTTTCAGCAAGTGCAGAATGACCAATTGCAACGGTATTATTACCTTGAGCACTAGCAGCCCCAATCGCTAAAGAAAATTCAGCATTTCTGCTATCACCGACCTTACTACCATACCCAATTGAGATATTTTGCTTTCCTCTTAGTCTATAGCCATCAGAAAGTATAGATATATTTTTGTCTCCACCAATACTTTGATTATCACCTAACGCAACATTATAATTTCCCATCGAATCACTACTGATTGATGACGCATTACCTCCTGAAGAAATGGTAGTTCCACTACCAACAATGATGTTATGTTGACCTTTTACGTTATTGGTTGATCCAAGAATTGAATTGTTACCAGGTGACGTCCCATAAACACCATAATCCTTATTATTAATACCTACAACAGATGAATGTTGACCTTGTATTTGTGAGTTAGCACCGACCAAGGTAACTTCAGAATTTGTTGCTTGTGCATTTTCACCTACTGCAACTGAGTTATTATAAGCGGCCGTAGCTCCAGTACCATATTGAGTACCTGTAGCAGCCGACGCCACTCCACCGCACATAACCATAGCCACCATCACAGCTGCCACACTTTTACCAGCCAATGAGGTAACTACAGATTTAACGCTAGATTTGCCGTCGCGTTTTGCAATTTCCGACACCACAACCCAAGCGTTTTTGGTTTTTGACCATATAACTTTGTATATATGATTCAGACCCATATCTATACACTCCTTTTGTCCCTATATTGGATGTACACACTCTATAGACATAATGCTACCAAATGCCCCCCCCCCGTCAACATTTTTATTCATCTTTTCTTCATTATTTACATAAGTTTGCAGGTTAGTTTAATATTTAGATAACATATGATAAGTTTATCTTATATTTTAATATTTCATTAATTTCTATATTCTACAGGAATTTATTGGTTACTTATAAGTATTCTCAATCTACAATTCAAGCTTTCACAAAAAAATATCGCCATAGAGATAGAAACATGTCTATCATCTATGACGATATAGGTCATATCATTATTTAGTTATCATGAAAATGACAAGCAATATAGAGTTCTGCAAGTACATCTGGATTACCACACATCCGCATATACTCTAGTATACGCCTCACGTAGCGCCGATGTTCCATCATGGCTGTATCTAGTTTTCTCCGCACATAGGTCGGTGGATGTAACAGCAAAATTGCTTCCGTGTGACCACCATGAATATAGCATTGCTGTTCTGTAGGTCCATCGGACACCATATAGGTAAAGGGTACCACAATATTAAAGTATCCATAAGCGCCATCCTTGCCTACAGGTTTCCTCGTTTTAAAAGGTATCCAAGTCATATTCACAGACAAGGTACGAGGCTGATTATACGATGCTCGTTGCCCCATCGTATTATGCAAGGCCCGTAAATCGACGGCTAAATATTTTGCTAAATCATAAAACAGGCGTAACATCGGACGATGTACTAACTCATCTGTGCCATCCGCGTAGTAACATTTGGTTACATTACCACCAGATTTATAGTCTGGAATCATACACCATAGATGGCGGACCATACAATCTTGTAGTACATATTCTCTCTCGTCGTCTACTACATAGGGTGACACATTCGTATGCTCATCATACACTGTTTCCATACAATAGTCTCCTCTTAAATAATACGAACAAACTATATAAGGAATATTCCCACTCTATACATGAACGCGCATTCATTTCGCATTCATTGTATACCTATGTGCTTTTACCTGTAAATATGTAATTTTAAAATGTATACCTATAGATTTATCATATTTTTTAATATATGAAGAATGTAACTATATGCAGCCACGTATACTATCTACATCATTTGATTATGTATTATCATCTCCTAACTCTATCTCTAATTTGAATATTACATTACATATCTATACATATATTTCCGCAATACATCCAAGATACGTTTATGTCGTTGTTGCACCGATTGACGCGAACAATTTTGAGTTCTTGCAACGTCCGACAAATTACAACCTCGTTTATAAATATCGATAATCAACTGTTGTTGATTTACCTTTAATAACCGCATAACCCTTTGCAATAATTGATATTGTTGTACTCGTTCCTCACGATGTATAGTCTGGTTTGCTACATCTATGGTATCTGGTATTTGATCCATCGCCAATTGCTCATCCTCGTCTGCCGTATCTGGAATATGGAATTCATGATTCCATCGTTGTTTAATTCGTTTATAGTGATTGAGATGTTTAAAATGGATAGACGATTTCACATACCCCGCAAAGGGTACTGTACCAGTCAGATTGTATGTGTAAATCGATTCAATAAAGGTGAGCCACAGCATGGCCTCCACATCATCCTCAACGGTACGATTCACCAATAACCGCTCGTATTTTACGATAAGCGGACGATACCGTCGGCATAATTCCATCTTAGCCGCCGTGCTATCTATAGGCGTACTCGGCACATCACAGATAGGTATTCTTGTCTGACATACCTCTACCAGTGCTTCATCGCGAATCTGTTCAAATCGCGTTACATTTGTTACATAGTATTGTTCAAAATCTTGTGCAGAATAGAATGTCATTGTAAATCCTTTCCTGCCCGGGCACAGTTGTACTATACCGCAGGTGGAAAGAATTGCAAAAACAGGAATAGGCTAGAAAATACAAACATAGATTCACTATGTTAACGACTTTCACTATATTAAATCATACAAACATTTGTTTGTTAATCTCTATTTATGTTTATCATTTTCTGCTATACTAACAGTATAGATATATGGGCTATGAAGGAGGATTTTTATGAATCTGCAAACAGAATCAACCAAAGAAAAATTACTCAATATTGTCAGTTCATTTAATACTACACCATTTTTATTTATTGGCTCAGGTATAACACGTCGTTATTGTAACCTGCCTAGTTGGGATTTATTATTAGAATATTTTTCTAATCTATTAAATCCAAGTAATGAATTTGCCTATGCCAATTATAAGCGTCAAGCCAATAATGACTACTCACTATTAGGAAGTATTATCGGATATGAATTTGATAATCAATGGTTTTCTAATCAAGACTTATTCGAAATGTCCACAACGTCTAAAGACTTTATCAAACAAGGAACCTCTCCTTTCAAGTGTGCCATTGCCGAATATCTGCAAGGCATCATGCTTCATAATTCAGAATATGAAAATGAAGAACAACTATTAAAGGAAGTATTAGCTAATAATATATCTGGTATTATCACTACCAATTATGACACCTATATAGAGGATATGATGCCTGATTTTAAAACCTATGTCAGTCAAAAAGATTTGTTATTCTCATCATTACAACAATTAGGGGAAATTTATAAAATTCATGGTTCCGTTAGTGATCCGAATACAATCGTAATCAACAAAGCTGATTATACTAAATTTGATGAACAATCAAAGTATTTAGCAGCTAAACTACTTACTATCTTTATTGAGTATCCTATTATATTCATGGGATATTCCCTATCTGATCCAAATATAAGAAAAATCATATCTGATATCGCTGCTTGTCTTGATACTAAGGCGTTAGAAAAGTTAAGTAATCGATTTATTATGATAACACGGGCCAAAGATGATAATTCGGATATAAAAATTCAACTCAACCAGTATGAAGTTAACCAAATACATATCCCCATGATTAATATTGAGTTGCGTAACTACGGTGACCTATATGAAGCATTACAAACACTAAAGCCATCTGTTCCTATAAAATTATTACGATTATATCGTGAATCATTTTATGAACATACCCTAACGACTACAAAAGTAAAAAACATTCTTGTCAATATTGATGATACGCATGTTAAACCTGATGATTTAGTATTTACATTATCAAAACCTGGAACACGATCATTATTAGGCCTAACGGGCATAGACGCAAAAGATTGGTATCTTAACATCCTATATGATACGCTAAAATTCACAGCAGATGATTTATTGACATATGCTTATCCTAAAGTCTATAAGGCCAATAATAAATTACCAGCCTATAAGCTACTAACAGAGGCAACTCATTCTTATCCAGAAATTGAGAATAACTTAAACATAGGAGTTCCTGAAAATGCAGGAACTGAGGATATTGATAAACTATTAAATAAGACCCTAATTGATACCAAATACAAGCGAAATTATACTAATGATACAGTCCAAACAATTATTAATACATATCCTACTGATAAGGCAATCTCTGAAATACAATATCTTCCACAAGATAATATTAATATTGATGAACTTTACACATTTCTAGATACTACATATCATGAAATTCCTGATGTCTTTTCAGCCCCTAGAATTTCTACGGCCTTTAAGAGATTAATCAGATTTTATGATTGGCTAAAATTTGGTAGATCATAAATTTCAACTACATAGATAATTCAAAAGCAAAAAAGAGCCTAGATGACGTTCATAGCAAATCTATAAACGACCATCTAGGCTCCTTTTATTATTGTTTTATGGTGCAAACAGTTATGAGCACGTCCAAAGTCTAGCTAAAGACACACTATAATGTTCACAAGTTCAGTATATGGTATATCCGTATGGCTGTCAATATTATCTTATCATTTTTTCCCGCGACTCGCGGCCAGGTTTGCCCCCAATAGCCCTCCCCGATTGATATGGGGATGACGATGTGAGGTGCCTTCTTTGATGGATGTTATACGAGATCGTTGAAACTTTTCAAACACTGTATCCAGTTCTCGCAATAGAACCTTCTTTTGCGATTCTTTTAATTCATACAAGTCCTCTTTGAACTTAATATGTTTATCTTTCACAACGGTGCTAATATCACAGATGCGTTCTGGTTGTTCATTCGTAACATTCACGAGCTCATCTAAGGTCAGCTCATAGTAGCGAGCCAGCGCACACAGTGTATCGAGGTCTGGTTCTCTATAGCCAGTCTCGTAATTGGACAGCGCCGCATTACTAATGCCTACAGCCTTGGCGACTTCGATTTGGCTCTTTCCCATGCGTACGCGAGCCCGTTTTAAGTTCTTGTAAAATTGCATGTTCATCACCTACATCGATTACGTCACATAGTATTACAGTGTTTCACTGATCATTTTGAAAGCTTCCTCTGCGACAGCCAAGGTTTTATCGATTTCTGCACCCTTATGGCACATGGACACAAAGTTGCTTTCAAATGGACTTGGCGCATAGTAAATACCATGGCTCAAGTTATGATGGAAGAATGTCTTGAAATGGTCCGCATTGCATGCACTAGCATCGTCAAAATTGTGAACTGGTTTATCGGTAAAGAACAAGGTAAACATGGATCCTACGCGTTGTACTACGGCTGGCACATTATATTTCTTAGCCAATTCTTCAAGACCATTGCACAATGCTTTTGTGCTATCTTCCACTTGTTTAAAGATGGTTGGGTCCCGTTGCAACATGGATAATGTAGCAAGGCCTGCCGTTACGGCCACAGGGTTACCACTCAATGTACCGGCTTGGTAGATAGGACCGGATGGTGCTACTTCGCTCATAATTTTGCTAGAACCGCCAAATACAGCGAGAGGCATACCACCGCCAACAATCTTACCGAGGCAAGTCAAATCAGGTTTAATATTGTATAATTTTTGTGCCCCACCGCTACTAGCACGGAAACCACACATAACTTCGTCAAAGATCAATAGGGCACCATGCGCCTTTGTGACCTCGCGCAAGGTTTCAAGGAATCCTTCTACTGGAGGCACACAGCCCATATTGCCCGCAACAGGTTCTACGATAATACATGCAATGGTATCGCCTATTTCATCGAATAATTGTTTAACCGCATCAATATCATTGTATGGTAATGTGATGGTATTTTCTGCAACGCCCTTTGGTACGCCAGGGCTATCTGGTACGCCAAATGTAGCGAGGCCAGAGCCAGCTTTCACCAATAGAGAATCACTATGACCATGGTAACAGCCAACAAATTTAACAATACGGTCGCGGCCCGTATACCCACGAGCGACGCGCAATGCACTCATGGTCGCCTCTGTACCGGAGCTAACGAGGCGAACCATTTCCATGGATGGCATGAAGGCTTGGATTTTTTTAGCCAATTCCGTTTCTAATAGTGTAGGCGCCCCATAGCTTGTGCCACGAGGAATGGCCTCTTGCAAGCTAGCTACGACCTCAGGATTCGCATGGCCTAGAATCATAGGTCCCCAGCTCAACACATAGTCGATGTATTCGTTGTTATCGATATCATAGATACGGCTACCACTAGCAGAGCTAATGAATGGAGGGTTTGAGCCTACGCTACGATAGGAGCGAACAGGACTATTAACGCCACCCGGCATATATCGTTTAGCTTCGTCAAATGCTTTTTCTGATTTACCTAGTTGTAACATAGTCACTCCTTATTGTTTAAGCCAACGTGCCACATCAAGGGCATGGTATGTAATGATAATCTTAGCACCGGCACGTTTCATGGAGAGCATCGTTTCCATAACAAGGCGTTGTTCATCGATAAGACCAGCAGCTGCAGCCGTTTTAACCATAGCATATTCGCCGGATACATTGTAGACAGCCAATGGCAATTCATAACGGTCACGTGCTTCGCGAACGATATCTAAGTAGCACAATACCGGTTTAATCATGATGATATCCGTACCTTCAGCGATATCGAGTTCAATTTCACGCATTGCTTCTAAGCGATTGGCCGGATCCATTTGGTAGGATTTACGGTCCCCAAATTGTGGAGCCGAATTAACAGCGCCACGGAATGGACCATAATAGGCAGATGCATATTTTGCAGCATAACTCATGATAGATACATTGGTGAAACCAGCTTCATCGAGAGCTTCACGAATAGCACCAACACGGCCATCCATCATATCAGATGGCGCTACCATATGGGCACCAGCTTGTGCTTGGCTAACCGCAACCTTGCACAATAAAGGCAATGTTTCATCATTCAAAATTTCGTGGTGGTCAATCATACCGCAGTGACCTGTAGATGTATATTGACATAAGCATACATCCGCAATAACCAAGAGATTTGGCACCGCTTCACGGATGGCTGTAATCGCTTGTTGTACAGGTTGAGACATATCCCATGCGGAGGAACCTTGTTCGTCCTTATAGGTAGGGATACCAAAGATTTCTACGCCACGAATGCCGAGGTCATACGCTTCTTGAGCAACCTTTACCGCTTCATCTACGGATAAATGATATTGGCCTGGCAATGTGTCGATTTCTTTTTTTATACCTTCACCAGGAACGATGAATAATGGATAAATTAAATCAGTTGTATCTAATGTTGTTTCTCGTACTAAATCACGCATTTCTGGAGAAGTGCGCAAACGGCGAGGACGATATGTTAAATCGTACATAGTAAATTTCCTTCTTCCGTTTAATAATGACAATAATTAGTTAGCGCAGTCTTTCACAATTGTGTCCACAAGACCTTCTGTAGTATATACAGGGCTAATGATATCCACCTTTAAACCAGCGCTCATAGCAGTAGCGGCCGTAATAGGTCCGATACACGCAATTTTTGTATGTTCTAATAGTGAAAGCGCATCTTCGCCCAATAGATCTAATGTATTGGTAACTGTAGAGGAGCTAGTAAATGTAATATAGTCGACATGACCATGTTGCAACGCATCTACTAAAGCCTCTTGTTGAGATGTGTCTTGTTGTGTTTCATACAAGCGCAAGATATCTACGTCGATATCTAGGTGGCGCAATTCACGAGGAATCACTTCACGAGCCTTCTTCGGTTGAATTAACAACACTGTATGTCTAGGTTTAACATGTTGTTTCAATGCGTCTACAACAGATTCAGCCTTATAATCTACAGGAATGATATCCGGTGTAATGCCATAATTAGTCAACGCCTTAGCTGTAGCACTGCCGATAGCACATACCTTAGCATAGCCTAAGGAACGAGCATCTTTACCTTCCCCGTACAATGCATCAAAGAAGTAGCGTACCCCTTCAGCCGATGTGAATACAACACAAGAATAACGATCTACGCCATGCAATAAGCGTTTATCTTCATCAAATAATTCTACAGGCTCTGTTTTAATAGCTGCCGCTTGGATAACATTGGCGCCTTGGTTCATGAGCATATCGCGGAATTTGCTAGCTTGAGAACGAGCGCGCGTAACCACAATCGTTTTACCGAACAATGGCTTATTATCGAACCATTGCAATTGTTCACGCAAGTTTACAACATCGCCTACGACGATGATAGCTGGCGCTTTTAGTTGTGCCTTTTCCACATCTTCCACAACATGTTCTAGTGTAGATACGAGCACCTCTTGAAATGGTTTAGTCCCCCAGCGAACAAGTGCCACTGGTGTATTGGCCGGACGGCCATGGGCCATCAATTTTTCTGCGATGGTAGGCAAATTGCCTACGCCCATAACAAAGCAAAGTGTATCCACTGCTGTTGCAAGACCTTCCCAATGAATACCAGACACCGCTTTTGTTGGGTCTTCATGACCGGTAACAACCGCAAAGGATGTAGCCATAGCGCGTTGTGTTACAGGAATACCTGCATAGGCAGGCGCTGCGATAGGCGATGTAACACCTGGTACAAATTCAAAAGGAACACCAGCCTCACGAAGGGCCATTGCTTCTTCCCCACCGCGACCAAATACGAGCGGATCACCGCCCTTTAAGCGGGCTACGATTTTGCCTTCTTTACCTTTTTTTACCAATAATTCGTTAATTTCCCATTGGTGCATGGTATGGTCTTTGCATTGTTTCCCTGCATAAATCAATTCTGCATCAGGTCTAGCCCATTCTAATAGATGAGCATCCGCTAAATAATCATATACGATAACATCTGCACGTTCGATGCATTCCTTACCTTTTACGGTGATTAATTTAGAATCTCCAGGGCCTGCGCCGATCAAATATACTAAACCTGTCATTTTATGATTCCCTCCTTAACAAGGGCTTCCACAATGTGTTTGCCCCCTTCTTCATATAAGGCTTTCGCAAGGTTTTTGCCTAACATAACCCCTTTCTTAGCAGGTCCAGACAATTCTCCTTCATATACAGTTTTACCATCTAAGGATGCAATGAGCGCTTTCAAATTAAGCTGTCCTTTTTCAACAGTTCCGTATACGCCCATCGGCACTTGGCAGCCCCCATTGAGTTGATTCAAGAAGCTACGTTCCCCTTCAACGGCAAGGCGTGTTGGTTCGTCGTCTATTTTTGAAAGCATATCTAACATCTCAGTATCGTTACTGCGACATTCAATAGCCAAAGCACCTTGACCCACAGCAGGAATCATTTCATCCGCCGTAAAGACTTGTGTGATTCTATCATCTAATCCAAGGCGTTTTAGGCCGGCTTGTGCTAATACGACGCCATCGAGGCCTTCTATTTCAATCTTGCCAAGACGGGTTTGTACATTGCCACGAATCACTTCGATTTGTAGATCTGGACGGCGATGCAATAGTTGTGCTTGACGACGTAAACTACTGGTGCCAATGCGTGCCCCTTGTGGTAATTGGTCCAACGTTTTGTACTTAGGGCTTACCAAGGCATCGAATGGTACTTCCCGTTTAGAAATGGCACCTAATGTAAGGCCTTCTGGTAATTCTGTAGGCATATCTTTTAGGCTATGAACGGCAATATCGATGTCGCCTGCATACATAGCAGCCTCTAATTCGGCGGTAAATAAACCTTTGCCACCTACTTCTGCAAGAGGCTTATTCAAAATGCGGTCTCCCTTAGTGTTAAAGTGAACTAGTTCTACGGTAACCCCTGGGTATAAGCGTTGCAATTCACTTTTTACATATTCTGACTGCCATAAGGCAAGAGCACTCTTTCGAGTCCCAATTCTAATGTGGTTCCTCATACTACGAGCCTTCTTTCTCGAGATTAAACATATCTTTGAATAAATCCCAATATAAACCTTCTTCTTGTGTACCGGCGATTTCATTGAAATGAATCATCGGTTCTCTTAGCATTTTTCTAACAATCATACGACTCATAGAATCAATGATACGACGCTCTTTATCGGAAATATCCGGCAATTTAGCCAGTGCTCGATGTAATTCACGACGACGAATGCGGTCAGCCTTATCCGTCAATAATGCCATCATAGGACGTACGGATAAATAACTAAACTTTTCTAGCACTTCATCGATAGCTTCGTGAATAATCGGTTCAGCACGCTTAGCTTCTTCTTCACGTTGTTGTTTATTCTCTTCTACAACGCTTTCAAGGGCATCGATGTTGAATAGGTACACGCCTTCGATATCTGCTACGACAGGATCAATATCACGTGGCACTGCAATATCAATCATGACGATTGGACGTCCATGGCGCAATGCGGCAATGCGTTTGGCCTCTTTTTCACCAATAATATAATGCGGTGCCCCCGTCGATGTAATGATGATATCTGCATGTTCCGCTTGTTCTACATAGTGATCTAATTTGATGGCTTGCCCATTAAATTTCTTCGCTAATGCTTCCGCTTTGGTGAAAGTCCGATTGGATACAAATATGGTTTTTACACCCTTTGCTTGTAGATGTGTAGCTGTTAACTCACTCATGGTACCCGCCCCTAAGATGAGGACTGTTGCTTCTGAAAGTGGTTTGTCTAGGCTATCTTCCGCCAAGTTAACCGCCGTGTAACTCACAGATACAGGTGTATTCGCAATGCCTGTATTGGTTCGTACCTTTTTACCAACCCCAATAGCACGTTGGAACAAGATATTAAATACGGTTCCCGTAAAGCCTGCACTATAGGCAGCGATATAGGCACCCTTTAATTGACTAAGGATTTGACCTTCCCCCAACACTAGGGAGTCAAGGCTAGCAGATACGCGGAATAGATGTTCTATGCAAGCTTTTTCTTCATAGAAGAAAAATGCAGATTCATCAATTGTATCGGCATGTTTTAAATGCTGTAATACGTCGAGCATATACGCTTTAGGAGATTGTACATCTTCTAATACGGCATAAATTTCCGTACGATTGCACGTCGATAGGATGACGCATTCTGAAATTTTTTCGTACTCATAGAGTCGGTTTAAGGCGCTTTCTACCTCGTTCTTCTCAAACGAGAAACGTTCACGCACCTCAACGGCAGCACTTCTATGATTTAGTCCTAATACCACTAATTGCATGGTGTAGTTTCTCCTCTATCAAAGGCCATTGTCCCTTAAGAATAGCCTGAAATTCAGATTCGCCTAGGTGAGTGCGCCAAAATTGGCTACGCTCCTCTACGCTAGGGATAAGTAACTTTACCTCTTCCCTCATAATTTTAAGTCTCGGTATAGCAATTTGCAACTCACTATAACGATTCATCATATCTCGTTTCACAAGACGATTAATTCGAGGGCCTCCATTATTAGCACTAATTGCAATATGAAGGTCACCTATATCGATGGTAGATGGCACGGTAAAGTCACAGGATGTGGCATCATCGGCTCGATTAAGCCAAATACCATACTTACGAGCGATTGCCTCTACATAATCGTTAACAGCTGTATTATCAGTACATATAAATAATAACTTACAACGCTTGACCATATCTATATACTCATCAGTAAATATAGTATTGTGCCAAACAAATCGGTCATCCTCATGCCACGCTTGCATCTGTTCTGTTATAACAGGACTGATGACAATACATTGACACGGCTCCTCTAAGCATAAGGCTAGTCGCCGTTCAGCCACGGCCCCACCGCCTATAAATAGAATGGTATCACTCGCTGTAGTTTGTAATGTTAGAGATAGCATAAGAACCGCTCCTATGGATAATACCGCTTATGTATACCTACATATGGAACTATAGATATACATAAGCGGTATAAAAAATCGGCTTGAATGATCAAGCCGATTGCTTATTTGCCTACATAAATCGTTTAAGGTAAACGCCAATACGTCCCTTACGGGATGTGCCCGTAATAGCCTCTACCTTCATTCGGCCACGTCCACGCATCGAGATAATATCCCCTTCTTTAACCTCTTGGGATGGTCCCTTTGCAGGTTGCCAATTTACTTGCAATAAACCGGCATTTACAGCGCTCACCAATTTCGTACGGGATACGCTAAAGCCAGAGCTTGCCACCGCATCTAATCGAAGTGATGCAACGGTAGTACGCACTTCTTTTATCTTTTCTTCTTTTGGTGCAATCTCATCTAACTCCATCGGAGTTACAGATACGACAACCATAGCGATTTTTGTAAAGTTCTGTACTACAAAATCGGCTACTGCACTATCTACGAGAATTTGTGCACCTCCTTGACCCATGATAATATCGCCAAATTTCGAGCGATCAATGCCAAGGCCCATCAAAGAACCAAGTACATCACGATGATTTAACAATCTAAGTCGTGGGTCCCAAGATACCTTCAATGGAACAATGCCCATATCTACTGTACCTTGAAAATGGCTATCTACAAAGGCAATGCGAATGCGCTCTGCCCCTTCGTAGCCACCATAGGATTGAACGAGTAGTTCAGGATAGGCCGCCTTAATTGCATCGGCGATAACAAGACCGGCAGGGCTTGTAAAATCGCAAACGCGATATGGTTTTCCTTTTACTACTTGTTCTGCTAAATCGAGCATACGGCGCGCTTCTTCACCGCTGCCGCTTGCTTCAAAATATCTAATTAATTTACTAGTATCAGCCATTATTTCCCCAATTCATTGGAACGAGCTAAACAAGCAACAACCCCATCTTGTAGGGCACTGCGCAAGCCACCTTTTTCCATAGCTCCAATGCCGGCAATCGTGGTGCCACCTGGGCTAGTCACTTGGTCGCGCAATACTGCAGGATGTGTACCGGATTCCAATGCCATTTTGCCAGCCCCATACATTGTTTGGGCGGCTGCCTTAATTGCCAATTGACGAGGTAATCCAATGCGGACCCCCGCATCAGCCAAGGCGTCTAAAATGACAAACATATATCCTGGGCCGGCACCAGATAAAGCGCCTAATCGATCTAGGTCTGCTTCACTGACAACGGCTACTTCACCAACCGCATTAAATAAGGCCTCTACAGAAGTAGTATCAGCTCCATTATCTGCAGTCAACGCAGTCATACCGCATCCAATAGATGCTGGAGTATTCGGCATGGCACGGTACAATACCGCTGTTGGCAATGCTTTGCGCAAGGTATCTAATGTTACGCCAGCTGCCACAGATATAACCGTAGCACCCGCTTTCACAGACGTTAATTGGCTCAATACAGACGGCAATACCTGCGGTTTAACAGCTAAGATAATCGTGTCAAACTGCGCCATATCAGGTAATTCTACAAAACCTGTAACGCCCAATTCGTCAACTAATTCGTCGCGATGTTCAGGGCGACGCACCACGATTGACACATCATCTGCACGTAATATGCCTTGTGAAAGTGCGCCTCGTAAAAGGGCACCACCCATAGCACCTACGCCTATACATACTGTTTTTCCCAACATAGTATCACCACTTTTTCTATACCGGATTATTTGTTTTGCCAGTTAAATTCTTGTTGCTCAGTTGTTCCACTTTCAGATTCATTATTATAATCAATGGATACATTAACAGGTACGCACATGAAAATATCTTTGCCTACCTTTTCCAATTTACCATCTAATGCAAATGTTGCACCAGATACAAAGTCAACAATGCGAGCTGCTTCGTGAGGGTCTGTATTTTCAAAATTAATCAATACAGGTCGCATGTCACGCAATTGATGAGTGATGCTTTCAGAATCTTCAAAAACCTTAGGTTCGATAACAACTACTTTCATGGCTGTTGGACGTTGTGTCATAGTGGATGTGCCTCCTACCTTACGTGGATGGAACTCAGATGCAGCTGCTGTTGGTGCTACTGGTGGCACGTCTTCTGCATAGTCCTCATCGTCTTCATATTCATACTCATCATCATAATCATAACGGTCATCATTATTAATACCGATAAAATTTTTGATTTTTTGCCATTGTTCTCCCATAGACATGGTAATCCTCCTAATATACTCACACTGTTATATTCCCAATTAGTTATATACACGTTCCCCAAAGATGGCAGTGCCTACACGCACGATGTTAGCCCCTTCTTGTAAGGCTATTTCAAAGTCATGTGTCATCCCCATCGATAAATATTGTATATCCCCATCAGGGAAATACCCTTTCATATCTTCGTACAAAGCATGTGCCACTCTAAAGATAGGTCTTGCATCCTCCGGATTTTCAAAGAACGGAGCCATGCACATCAACCCTTTAACGCGCACATGCGGTAATGTCTTAGCATAGTCTCGTATGTCAGGAAAATCCTCTACGGACATGCCAGACTTACTCGCTTCGCGAGCTACATTGACTTGTAACAATATGTCTTGTACTTTATCATGCTTAGCAGCAACCTTTTCGATTTCATCTAATAGTTTCTTACTATCTACAGAATGAATCAAATCAAACATCGGTACCGCTTGACGAACCTTATTGACTTGTAAATGGCCAATTAAATGCCATACCAATTTAGGTCCTGTATAAAGCATTTGTTTTTCTTTTGCCTCTTGCACGCGATTTTCGCCTACATGAGTGCATCCAAGGCGAGCCACTTCCTCTACAGCCGTTACAGGATGATTCTTTGTAACCGCTACAAGTAACGCCGTATCCGTGCGCCCTACGCTAGCCATTGCATCGGCCATGCGTTGTTGGATTTTATGAAGGGATTCTTCAATCATATGATCCTCCCATATAGTAACGTATAAATAAATATCCTATAGACTTATATTATATAATATTTAACCAATAATGTATATCTTTACCGTTTTTCAAGCATGCCGAATAATGCCATACGCCCCGTTTTACCATGTTCTCTGCGATAGGAAAAACAATTCTCATCGGTCATACTATCGGTACCGCCAATACAGATTTGTTCCTTAGGAACGCCTCGTTGCAATAGATCTTCTTCAATAAACCGCCACAAATCTATATGCGGTGTCTCCTGGGATGCACCATCTCGGACGATATATCGGACCAATTCATCGCTATTAGCATCGGTTATCTTCTTCCATTCGTCGGTGAAAGTATCTGCCAGTTCTTGATTTACCTCAAAGGATTTAGGTCCAATGCTAGGTCCTAAATATACATAACAATCTTCAAAGCGTGTACCAAAATCCCGTTGCATCGCTTCCATGGTGATGACCGGTAAATGGCCTATAGCACCACGCCATCCTGCGTGGACGGTAGCCACCACATGGTGAACGGGATCATAAATACCTACCGGCACACAATCAGCGGTAAATAGGAATAATGGGACGTTCGGAATATCCGTATATACCGCATCGCAATCGGGAATAGCTGACTCAGCATTCATTGCACCAGCACCGATTAAGTCTTCTGTAATGCGGACTGCATTGAGGCCATGTACCTGATTACCGCAGGTAATCCGCTTTGGCGATACGCCTAAATGATTAGCCACAATGCTGCGGTTATCTAATACATCCTGTAATGAATCTCCTATGTGAGTCGCTAAATTTAGCGATTCACATGGCTTCTTAGATACACCACCATGACGATATGTATCCCCCATAACTAGAGGAAATTGATTGGCCCAGTTAGGCATTTCAAAAGACCATTTATGATTATTTGTATTTATATTTACAACAGTGATATCCATACTACTGTTCCTCTACTATTTATTTCTCAAATCACTTACACACGCCACAACGCTTACAACCTTCCATACAAGGTGGTGTATACGCTTCATCAACGGCTCGTTGCCATTCTTGTTCTAAATAACCATCCCTTAGTCCCATATCCAAATGCGACCAAGGCAAATAATCATCAAAATTGCGCTCCCGATAATTACAATTATCCATGTCGAGGCCAGCTTTTTTCATTTCAGATTTGAAAGATTTACTACCTCTATCAAGGGCACATGCAGCGAGCACCTTCCCTAAACGGCGGTCGCCACGAGCCAGTACGCCTTGAATATACGCTTCTTTAGGAGACTCTACAAGTACCTCTATACGACGATTTTTTTGTAGTGATTTCTTAATGTATTGTAATTTCTTTTCTACGCTCTTTTGATGATCCATAGCCATCCACTGGAATGGTGTAAATGGTTTCGGTATAAATGGGTTAATACTCAATGTTAAGCGACCTTTACAGCCCACCTCGGCCATGTGGGCTTGTGTACGTTCAGCTAGCCCAATGATGGCATCTATATCTTCATCAGTTTCCGTTGGCAGGCCAATCATAATATAAAGACGCATATGTTGAATGCCGGACTTAGCGGATAACTGAGCAGCAGTGCGAAGATTTTCTTCACTGATGCCCTTGTTGATAACACGGCGTAAGCGTTCACTACCCGTCTCAGGCGCAATGGTAATCGTCTTCTGTCCACTATCAGCCAATCCATCTACAACGGCTTGTGTCAAAGAATCGGCACGCAACGACGCACAAGAATAACGCATATCCTTAGAGCGAATATAGGTTACGAGCTCATCAACCTCCGGATAATCGGAAATGGCCGCCCCCATAAGGCCCACTTTTTTCCCAAGCTTCTCCGCTCTATCCACGCCTTCTTTTAAAATATCTAGAGGGCGTACTCGGGGCACGCGGAAACAATAACCAGCCATACAGAATCGACAATGACGGCCACACCCTCGAGCTACCTCGATGATATACATGGCACCAAACTCGGTAAAATTCGTAGCAATTACCGTTTCACCTCCACTTGTTAGAGGCTCAAAATGACGTCGTATGATTTTAGGTGCACCATCTGCTATATCATAGCCAACAAAACGATCATTATCATCATATTGAGGCGTATATAAAGCAGGTACATATACACCATCAATTTGAGCTAGTCCGGCAATCGTTTCTTCTCGGCTTTCACCATTCTCACGACCCTTGCGAATTCGTTCTAATACGGCAGTAACGATGCCCTCCCCTTCACCGATGATGAAAGCATCAATAAAATCGGCAAAGGGCTCAGGATTAAATGTCGCACAAGGTCCTCCCGCAATGACGATAGGATCAAAGCCCGTTCGGTCTTCACTCATAACAGGCACACGCCCATGTCGCAGCATTAATGGTATGTGAAAATAATCCATTTCAAAGGTTACATCAAAGGCCACTACATCAAACTGATGCATAGGCCGTTGCGTTTCAACGCTCATAAGCGGTGTTTTCGTCTTATCATAAGCGTCTAATTCCTTTTTCTCAGGTAAGAATATCCGCTCACATACACTAGATGGATGCAAATTGATTTCCTCATAGATAATGTGAAGGCCTAAATTACTCATGCCCACAAAATAGGTATTCGGATAGACGATGGCAACCTTTTGCTCCGCATGAGGGTTAATGGTTACGCGGCTATCTTCATCATTATAAAGTTCTTGTAATCGATCAATTAAATCTTTACGGTTCACTAATTTCCTTTCTATATAAGCCCACTACGAAAAGTGGGCTTAACAACGCTCTCTATATATAATTCAAGAGATTATATTTTAGATTTTATTTTATCCTTTGTATGAATAGTCTTTGTTTTAATTGTTTTTACCAATTGAGGGCGATGTTTTTTCTCATACGGATACAATACGACTTTACCATCTCTGTATTCCGCAATGTAGATATCCTTAATAGAATACCCTTGTGCCTGTACCTCTTGTTCTAGCCATTCTTTATCTTTTTCAATTACATCAAGAGTAAATTGATTAATTTGACCATCATTGATCAAATCAAAACGAATATTTTCTTCACCGAACTGAACAACACTAAGCTGACCATTTTGCTCTAATACGGCGCGCTTAACATCTGCTACATATTGAACACCAGCTGTGCGAAGTTTTAGTTTTAATTCAGCCGATTGAATACCATAACGCATACATTCTTCAGTTAAGACATGACCTTTTTCGATAACAATTACAGGATGACCATCTAGAATTGTTTTAAAGAATCGAAGATTGCCTTTTAAGAATTTAAGCGTCATTACGAGAATAGTCCATAAGATGAGAACTAACATAAATTGTAAAATACCAATCGCATCATTATAGATGATGGCACCGATAATGCCACCGAGTACATAGTTTTGTAATTGATCTAAGGCTGAGGTAGGCGCCAAATTACCTTTACCCATTAAATTAATTTGTAAAATAATCGCCAAGAGACC
>JAIITD010000195.1 GCA_022737715.1 Veillonella sp. | reverse complement strand
AGTACGTTAATAATGTTCATTGTTTCCTCCTGTTTGCAGACATTCAATACCTACACCTTATAGGCAGCGGACTGTCTCAAATTAACAATAATATATTATCACAAGTCAATGTACAATGCAAGAGGTTACACACTATATCTTGTATAGATTTATATACCTATTTCACCGCAAATATATACAAATATATTTCTTAATCAATACGTCCCAATAGGTCATACAAATCTTGTCGATCCTCCGACGATAATCGTCTAAACCGATGGGCTAACTGCCGTTCTCTATGTTCGACTAAACCATGTGCTTCTTCTTTTCCCGCATCGGTTAGTGTCACCACCGTTGTCCTTTTATCCATTGTGTCGATAGTCTTTTGTACAAACCCCAATTGTATAAGTACATCCAGTTGTTCCGATACGGTAGCCGGACGAATCTGTAAACTATCTACTAATACGCGTTGACTCGTTCCCTTGCCGATAGTATATAGTTCCATAAGTATTCTATAACGTGAACCTTCACGCTTAGCCGTCACATTACGGAGGGCATTGAATAATTCAACATTGGTAATCATAATGACATCTCCTTACAACTTTGTATACTTTATGTATTCGACATAGATGCCAAAAATCCTGCATAAAGAAAAGGCAACCGTAGTTGCCTTTCCTCAGATTCACATAGTTAAGACAAATGTAATTCCCTAACTATATAAAATATATGTTATTTTAATGCACTAATATCACCGATAATAGCCATTACGCTATATGCCAAACGAACAAGTTGTAAACGGTTCGCTTTAATAGCTTCATCTTTATCCATGACCATAACATCTTCAAAGAATGTATTGATGACAGGAACCAATGTAGCAGGTACTGCTACGACAGCGTCATAGTCATTATTATCCCATGCATCGATACTTGCTTCGGATGCTTTCGTAGCCGCTTCATACAAGGCGCGTTCTGCATCTTCTTTTAATAGACTTTCATCAACACCGGTATATGTAACATCTTTCACAAGATTATACATACGTGTGAAAGCTTGTACTAATTCAACATTTTCATCAATGCGGTTAGCCAAGAGAGCTTTCACAAGACCTTCAGCATCTGCAACAGACAATTCATTGTTAGATAACAACAAATCGATTACATGATGAGGAACTTCGCGGTCAAGGAAGATATTTTTCAAACGCAATGTAATGAATTCTTCTACTTGGCCAAGCAATTCATCTTGTTTCTCTGCAGGCACATTAAGAAGATTCATGGATTCTACGATGATTGGGCGCAAGGAAATATTCCATTCGCTATTGAGCAAGATGTTCAAGATACCAATTGTTTGACGGCGCAATGCGTATGGGTCTTGAGAGCCTGTAGGAATTAAGCCACGGCTGAAAGTTGCAACGATGTTATCGATTTTGTCGATAATGGACAACACTTTACCGGCTTCTGTTTGAGGCAATACGTCGCCAGCAAAACGTGGTAAATATTGTTCAAAAATAGCTTCTGCTACTTCTGGGGATTCACCGTCAAGTAACGCGTATTCTTTACCCATCACGCCTTGCAATTCAGTAAATTCTGTAACCATACCTGTTGTAAGGTCAGTTTTAGCAAGTTCAGTAGTACGTTCCAATACGACACGCGCATCTTCGTGTAATTCACATTCTTCACTGAACACACGGCCTAATGTTAACAAACGTTCTGTTTTGTCAGCCAAGTTACCAAGACCTTCTTGGAACACGATTTTTGTCAAACCATCTTGACGGTCGATAAGAGGTTTCTTACGGTCTTCATTAAAGAAGAATTTAGCATCATCAAGACGAGCGCGCAATACGCGTTCATTACCAGCTTGAACTACTTCGATGGAATGATCGGAGCCGTTGCGCACTGTTAAGAACATTGGCAATAATTTGCCGTCTTGGTCAACCAATGGGAAGTAACGTTGATGGTCTTTCATAGGTGTAATGATAGCTGCATCTGGAAGTGCCAAGTAAGATTCTTCAAAGCCACCACACAATGCTGTAGGCCATTCAACAAGATAGTTGATTTCTTCTAACAAATCATCATCCCAAACGATGGATGCATTTTTAGAAGCTGC
>JAIITD010000016.1 GCA_022737715.1 Veillonella sp. | reverse complement strand
TAAAGGTGGTGAACATAAATTGTTAGAAGATTTAAAACCAATTATCTCTGGTTTAGAAGAGCGAATTTATGGAATGAGGGATTCACTTTAACATAGCTCAGAAAGAAGAGAGAATATTCACACTTGATGTACAGATGAGTGATCCTACATTTTGGGATAATCCAGATAAGGCTCGCGAGATTTCTCAAGAAGCAACACAATTAAAAAATTCTGTAGAGGGCTATAAACAATTGGTGTCTGATATCGAAGATGCAAGTGTCATGTTAGATATGGCAATCGAAGAAGAAGATACCTCTATGGAGGGGGAAATCAAGCAATTTGTAAATGGCATTCAAGAGGCTGTTGAAAAACAAGAAGTATTACTATTACTCGGCGGAGAATATGATCAGAATAATGCTATTCTTACATTCCATGCTGGTGCCGGTGGTACAGAAGCACAAGATTGGTGTTCTATGTTGATTCGCATGTATTTACGTTGGGCAGAAAAAACTGGATTTTCCGTGGAACTCATGGATGAACAACCTGGTGATGAAGCAGGAATCAAAAGTGCAACATTCCTTATTAAAGGCGAAAATGCGTTTGGTTATTTAAAATCTGAAAAAGGTGTTCACCGTCTTGTCCGCATTTCACCATTTGATGCTGCTGCACGTCGTCATACTTCATTTGCCGCTGTTGATGTAATGCCAGAAATTGACGATACCGTAGAAATCAATATTGATATGAAAGACGTCCAAGTTGACACATATCGTGCAAGTGGTGCCGGTGGACAGCATATTAATAAAACGGATTCCGCTGTTCGTATGACACATAAACCAACAGGTATTGTCGTTCAGTGTCAATCTCAGCGTTCTCAAATGCAAAATAGAGAGCAAGCTCTTCGTTTATTACGTGCAAAATTATTTGAATTAGAACTTGAAAAGCAGGCTGAATTAAAAGAAGAAATAGGTGGTACATACCAAGCTATTGAATGGGGAAGCCAAATTAGATCCTATGTATTCCATCCGTATAATATGGTTAAGGATCATCGTACATCGGTTGAAACTGGCAATGTACAAGCTGTTATGGATGGTAATATCGACCAATTCATTGAGGGCTATTTAAAGAAAGAAGCTAATTTAACTGTGTAGGAGCCATTATGAAAAAGTTTTTATTATTCATAGTCTTTCTTATTATTATATGTTTAGTAGGCGCTCAATTCGTAGTACCAAAATATATGGAATCTCTTGTAGAAAGTGAAATTGATACATCACTTCAACCTTCAAGTCAAACCGTTGTTATTGAATCAACACCAGCCTTTAAACTTGTTTATGGACAAGCAGATAGAGTAGCTGGGACATTGGAAAATGTTAAACTTGGCAAGTTGAATTTTTCTAGCTTTCACTATGAGGCAAATAATATCGTTATTAATCCGATTTCACTCATTGCATCCCATGAGGTCGATGTACTTAGTCTAGGGCCATCCTATGTGGAAGGTATTGTTTTGGAAGATGATTTAAAGAATTTTTTACTCCAAAACACAGAAGGGTTACAAGATGCTAATGTACGCATTAATAATGATCACATAACGTTAACAGGTACAGTGAATATTATGGGGTCCTTAAAAGGTCAAGCAAGTTTAGAAGGTTCTTTGCAATTAAAGGATAATGTTTTATCCTTTGCACCAAGTCGATTTACAGTTAGTGGATTGACAATTGCAGGTATTACTTCACAGCAATTGCAACCTATTTCAATTTATGATTTTAATAATTTCCCAGTTCCAGTAAAGGCAGAATCTGTTACCGTTGAAAAAGGTGAAATTCATATCAAGATTAAACCTGTAATCAATTAGAAAGGAATTATCGTGCATACCGCTAAGAAAACTAAGCATTCTCTAGTTCTTATACTATGTATCATAGTAGGACTTATTTCGGCACTCTATCTGGTAATGGAGCGCAACACAATTGAAAAGGCACAAAATCATATTGAAAATATATTAGATTATGATGCCGTACTTCGAGCTAATGCTTTTGAAAAGCGTAGTCAAAAAGATGCCTTTGATGCACTAAAAGAGGCAGGAGTTACAGCTTTTGCTATCTACGATAGAACATTAGAAAAGGCAAATGATGCCGGTGAGATTAGATTACTTTCATCCCAAGACATGTCGGATGTACGTATCAATGGCGGTTCTATTAAACCAGGAGCTACTTATGTTGCACTTATTCCTGGTAAAGAAGGCTATTATAAAGAAATACGTGAAGATTTATATCATCGTATTAGTAAAGAAAAGGTTAAAGAACTTAACACGAGTATTGGACCAGTCTTAGAATTACAAGGGGCAACGGCTGATAGTTACGCTAAGATGAATCTTGGTATTTCTCGTATTCAAGCTATGGAAGTAGCTAATCGTGGCTTCAATGTAATCGTTCGACCTACTAATTATCGTAATGTTACATCCGATGATATTAAATATGTATTTAATCGTCTGGATGGGGTTCCACATGTGACAGGCATAATATTTGCAGGTAAAGAGGCATTAGGTGCACCTGATCATATCGATGAAACCTTAGACGCTATGAATAACCTTCATATTCCATTAGTAGGGATAGAAGCTGTAAATCAATTACAATATGAACCTCAGTTAGGCTTCTTAGACATGGCGGCCAAGAAAAATTATAGTGTAGGTCGTGTGTATACAATCTCTAAGGATGAACTCAAGAAAATTACACCAGAGGAAGCGGCTCAACGTTTCTATATTAGTGACATTGAACGTAATATTCGTTTCAATTTATTCCCTATGTATGAAGAGGGGCAAAATAATGAAACTGTGTTACAAACGACTATAAATTATGTACATAGTGCAACTGATAAATTAAGTGCTAAGGGTTATGAATTTGGTCCTGCTGACATTTATCCTGTTTATACGCCTAATCCATTATTAGTCGTTTTAACAATGATTGGTAGTATTGCATTATTTGTATATGTAGGGCAAATGTTTATAGCCATGTCACAACATAAACAATTGGTTGTATTCTTTGCGTTAGCACTTCTATCTATTGTTGCTTTTATCGTAACTAGTGGTACTTTACTAGTTCAAATTTGGGCTTTATCTGCTGCTATTATGGCACCTGTTGGGGCAATGGTAATCCTTATGGAAGAATGGCGTAGATCTGATGGTACTCGTCCTGTAGGGGCATGGAAATCTACCTTATTAGCTGTACTGTATTTAATAATAGCAACATTATTTGCCGCTATTGGTGGTATGTACATTGCTGCATTGCTGGGAAATACAAAATTCTTTATGGAATTTGAAATCTTTAGAGGTGTAAAACTTACATTCGTATTGCCAATCATCCTAGTTATGATTGCTTATTTACAACGCTTTCCATTGTGGAAAGGTCGTATGATTAATTCTCCAACAGAAGCAAAATCCTTTATCAAAGAATTTTTAACTACAGATGTAAAAATGTACGTATTCTTTGTTATGGCTGCTATCGGTGCAGCAGGTTGGGTATTCGTTGGTCGTAGTGGACATACAGCAGGTGTACCTGTTCCGACCTTTGAGCTTGTATTGCGTAGATTTTTAGAAAATACTTTATATGCTAGACCACGGGAAAAAGAATTCATAATTGGTCATCCATTGTTGATGCTCGCAACATTTGCATTCCTACGTAAATGGCCTATGGTTATTCACTTTGTATTAACTATAGCTGGCGTTATCGGCGTAGCATCTATGGTAGAAACTTTCTGTCATATTAGAACACCTGTCTTCATGTCTATTATGCGTGGGTATGATGGTTTGTTGCTTGGTTGTGCTATAGGTATTGTTCTTATTCTTGCAGTTCGTTTCCTTATTTACATCTCGCAATGGGCTATGCATCGGGAGGACAGTCATGAGTAATATCGTTATTTCCGGTTACTATGGCTTTGGTAATGCTGGTGATGAAGCTATGCTTTGCGCCATTATCGACGCTATTCGTGATGTAGAAGACGATGCACATATTACGGTTATCTCCGGCAATCCTCAAGAGACTAGTAGAAAACATAATATTAAGGCTGTTGGAACATTTGCTGCCTTTGGTATTTTGAATGCCATACGTAATGCTGATTTAGTGATTAGCGGTGGAGGTAGTTTATTACAGGATGCTACAAGTATTCGGAATACCTATTATTATCTAAGTATTATGGGGCTTGCAAAATTACTCGGAAAACCTGTTATGCTGTACTCTCAAGGTATTGGTCCTTTATATCGTAAATCTACAAAACGAGCTGTTAAATTTATGTTGAAATATGTAGATGGAATTACAGTTCGTGATTCCATTTCGAAAGATGAGTTGAATGCTCTAGGAATTTACGATGTTGAGGTTACGGCGGATGCTGTATTAGCTATGCATAAGGCCAATCCTAGTATCGGTGCTAATATTTTAACCAAATATAATTGTGCTCCTATTGAAAGTGGTAGGAAACGCATCGGCATTGCTGTGCGTAGTTGGAAGGATGATACAGCGTATAGACAGAGTTTAGCAGATGTATTGAGCCGGTTAAGTTTAGAGCAAGATGCTGAAATAGTATTCATACCTATGTCTCATCCTGATGATACGAAAGAAGCAAAGATTATAGCTTCATTAATGAAGGTAAAACCAATCGTATTAGAAGGACCTTTTACCACAGAAGAACAACTATCCTTATCTGGCAATGTAGATTTAATGATTGGCATACGCCTACATGCACTTGTATTTAGTTCCTTAATGGGAAAACCAGTTATTGGTATTTCCTATGACCCTAAAATTACAAGTTTTTTACATATGATTGAACAAGAACCAATTGGTACTATGACAGAATTAGATTCTAATGTTCTATATGATCGATGTGTAGAACTTTTACAATCTACAGAATCTTATCAACATTCATTCAATCGCATTCAAACATTGCGTAAGGTATCGAAACGCAATGCGGAATTTGCTATTTCACTTTTAGAAGAGTATTAAATATAAATTGGAGATTATCCAGAAAGTGAGGTCTTTATGGCTACATTGAGTCAAGATCAAAAACAATTAGTACAAGAGAAAGCAAAAGCGATTCGCGTAAGCATCGTACAGTCTGTTACGGCAGCTAAATCTGGACATCCAGGTGGCTCTTTATCCACTGCTGATGTAATGTCTCTGTTATATTTTGTAGAAATGAATATAGATCCAAGTAATCCTAAAAAGCAAGATCGTGACCGTTTTGTGTTATCAAAAGGTCATGCAGCGCCAGCATTGTATGCGACACTTGCCGAAAAGGGATATTTTCCTAAATCCGAATTAATCAATTTGCGTAAAATTAATCATTTCCTTCAAGGTCATCCTGACATGAAGCATACACCTGGTGTAGATATGTCTACAGGTTCTTTGGGCCAAGGGATTTCTGCAGCTTGTGGTATGGCTTTAGCAGGTAAAATCGATAATGCTGATTATCGTGTATATTCTATTCTCGGTGATGGAGAACTTGAAGAAGGTCAAGTATGGGAAGCTGCTATGTTTGCAGGCCACTATAAATTAAATAATTTGACTGCCTTTGTAGATTATAATGGCCTACAAATTGATGGTGATATTGAAAAAGTTATGTCCCCATTGCCAATTCCAGATAAATTTAAAGCTTTCAAATGGAATGTTATTGAAGTAAATGGTCACGATATTGACGAATTACATCAAGCCATTGAAGAGGCGAAAGCTTTCACAGATGGCCCTACATGTATCGTAATGCATACTGTAAAAGGTAAAGGTGTTGCAGAAATGGAAGGTCAAGCTGGTTGGCATGGTAAGGCACCTAGTGAAGAACAAGGTGTGGCATTCGTAAATGAAATCATGGGGGTACAATAATGGGTAAAGCAACACGTGAAGCGTACGGTAATGCGCTAGCAAAAATTGGTAAAGAAAATTCTAATATTATTGTTCTTGATGCTGATTTATCAAAATCTACTAAGACTGATACATTTAAGAAGGAGTGTCCAGACCGTTTCTTTAATGTAGGTATTGCTGAACAAAATCTAATCTCTGTAGGTGCCGGTTTAGCTGCAGCAGGTAAGATTCCATTTGTATCTTCCTTTGCTATGTTTGCAACTGGTCGTGCATTTGAACAAATCCGTAATGCTGTATGCTATCCAAAACTTAATGTGAAAGTATGTGCTACACATGCAGGTATTACTGTAGGTGAAGATGGTGCAACTCATCAAAGTTTAGAAGATATCGCATGTATGCGTGTTTTACCAAACATGACTGTTATTGTGCCAGCAGATGAAAAAGAAACAGAATCTGTCATTCAATGGGTTGCTGATTATAATGGTCCAGTTTATGTACGTCTCGGTCGTGCTGGTGTTGATGATATAACAGCAGAAGGCTATACTTTCACACCTGGTAAATCCAATCAATTAAAAGATGGTTCTGATGTGACAATTATCGCTTGTGGTGCTTTAGTAGGCCCTGCAGTTGAAGCAGCTAAACAACTAGAAGGTGAACAAATTTCTGCTCGCGTTATTAATATGGCATCCATTAAACCTATCGATGCTAATGCCATCATTAAAGCCGCTGAAGAAACAGGTGCTATTGTGACTGCTGAAGAACATAATATTTTAGGCGGTTTAGGTTCTGCTGTATCTGAAGTTGTTGTTGCACATAAACCTGTTCCTATGGAATTCGTTGGTGTTCAAGATACATTTGGGGAGAGTGGTACACCAAAAGAATTGATGGCGAAATATGGGTTAACAGCTGAAGATATTGTAAAAGCAGTTAAAAAAGTGGTGACACGTAAATAAAAGGGGAACCAATGATAGAATTTAAGAATGTTAGTAAAGTATATGAAAACGGATCTACTGCACTTGATAATGTGTGCATCACCATTAATGATGGTGAGTTTGTATTGATTTGTGGTCATAGTGGGGCTGGTAAATCTACGTTGTTTAAATTATTAACTCATGAAGTTACACCAGATTCTGGATTAGTTATAGTTGATGAATTTGATGTTACAAAATTGAAACGTAGTAAAATACCAAAATTACGTCGTAAATTAGGCGTAGTATTTCAAGATTTCCGACTATTACCTAACAAAAGCGTAGCTGAAAATATCGCTTTTGCTTTAGAGGTTATCGAGGAGAAACCTAAGGTAATAAAAGAGAAGGTAACTCACGTTCTTGAATTAGTTGGCTTATCTGATAAGGCGAATGATTTGCCAGAGGATTTATCAGGTGGTGAACAGCAACGTGTAGCGATTGCACGGGCTATCGTCAATCGTCCATCTGTATTAATTGCAGATGAACCAACTGGCAATCTTGATCCGAATACGAGTAAAGACATTGTAGATTTGTTCAAGCATATCAATAATTTTGGCACTACTGTAATTATGGTTACCCATAATATGGATATTGTTACCTATTTAAATAAGCGAGTTATCGAATTAAAAGATGGTCGTGTTCTTAGTGATAATATGAGGGGTGCAGAATTTAATGAAGCCTAGAACAATGAAATATTTCTTTAAGGAAGCCTTAAAGTCCATGAAACGCAATGGCCTTATGACATTAGCGTCTATTTCCACTGTAGCATTATCTTTATTTATGCTTGGTGTATTTCTCTGTGGCGTTAT
This sequence comes from Veillonella sp., assembly GCA_022737715.1. Classification (GTDB taxonomy): domain Bacteria; phylum Bacillota; class Negativicutes; order Veillonellales; family Veillonellaceae; genus Veillonella. Next base: position 14,443 of record JAIITD010000016.1, on the reverse strand, counting down.
CAATCTTAATAACATGGCATCGAGCTTAGAGAATCAAGTGCAGTTAAGTGTGTATTTGAAAGATGGTCTTACTACAGAGCAAATTATGGCTGTTGGTAAGCAAGTGAAAGCAATTCCAAATCTAAAACACTTAGAATTTGTTAATAAAGAACAAGCTATGAAAGAATTTAAGGAGCGCTTGGGGGATCAACAACAATTGGTGAATGCCTTAGGTGGTGTAAATCCATTGCCAAACTCTTATGTTCTTACCTTTGAAAATCCTGAAGATGTTAAATCTACAGCTAAATTAGTAACTACATTCCAAGGCGTAGAAAGTACACATTATGGTCAAGACATCATTGAGGAATTGTTCCGAATTACACAAATTATCCGTATTGGTGGTATCGTACTCATCGGTTTCTTAGCAGCAGCTACATTGTTTATTATTTCTAACACTATTCGTTTAACTGTATTTGCTCGTCGCAAAGAGATTGCGATTATGAAATATGTAGGTGCTACTAATGGCTTTATTCGTTGGCCATTTGTTATCGAAGGCATGTTGTTAGGCTTTATTGGGTCCATTATTGCCGTATTATGCGTGGGTGAGTTCTATCATTTTATTACCATAGAAGTATCCGATTCACTTGCATTCTTCCCATTAGTTCCTATGTTCCCATTCTTCTATCAATTAGTAGCATGCTTAATTGGCGGTGGGATTATCGTAGGCATTATTGGCAGTACCATTTCATTGAAACAATATATGAAAGTATAGTAGAGGGATTATGAGACAGTATACATTTAAAACTCGTCTCGTAGCAGCCCTTCTTTCGGGAGTGGTATTATGCGGGACACCAGCCTATATTATGGCTGAAGATGAAGATTTAACAAATCAATTAGATTCGATTCAACAACAAGTTAACCAGCAAAATGCTGCAAAAGCAGATGCGGAAACTGTGATTGGAAGCGTTTCTGAACAGTTGCGACAAATTGAAGAACAACTTCGTCAAGCGACTGCTGAGTTAGGTACGATTAAAGAGCAGCGTGTAGCTGTAGAAAATGATATTACACTTAATGAACGTCAATTGGCAGAAGCTCAAAAACGATTAGAAGGTCGAGAATCCGTATTTTATAAACGAGTTCGTGATATTTATATCAATGGACGACTTAGTTATCTTGATGTAGTTATTGGGTCTAAAGATTTTAGTGATTTCGCTAATCGATTAGAGGTTTTAAAACGAATTATCGATTCTGATATCACCTTGATTAACGAAATTAAAAAAGAGCGTGCTGACATTGAAGCTCATAAACAAAAACTCGAAGCAGATCGTGCTAAGTTGGTTGAATTAGAAAAATCTGCACTTGCTAAACAGGCTGAAATTGAACAGAAAAAAGCAGAACGCAATGTGGTTCTTCAAAAAGCGCAAAATGATAGAGCAACTGCAATGCAAGCAATTGAAGAACTTAATGCTTCCTCAGCCCAAGTAAGTGCTATGTTGAAAGAACGACAAGCTGCACGTGCCGCAGCTGCTGCAGCGGCTGCGGCCGCGGCTCAATCCTCTGGTGGGCAAGGTGCATCAGATAATTGGGTACAAGGTACAGGACAACTTGGCTGGCCTGTTAGTGGTGAAATCACTTCCCCTTATGGCTATCGTGTTCATCCAATTTGGGGGACTACAATTTATCACTCCGGTATTGATATTGGCGTTGATGAAGGAACACCTGTTCATGCTGCTGATGGTGGCGTCGTAGTTTGGTCTGGATGGATGGGCGGCTATGGCTATGCTGTAGTTATCGATCATGGTAATGGACTTTCTACACTATATGGTCATAACTCTGAACTCGCTGTAGATGAAGGTCAATCTGTTGCGAAAGGTCAAGTTATTTCCTATGCCGGCAGTACGGGCAATAGTACAGGACCTCATGTTCACTTTGAAGTTCGTGTAAACGGGGATCCAGTAGATCCTATGGGTTATTTATAGAATGAATAATAATTTTAAAAGAATTGGTTTAGCGCTAATTAAATATATATTTGCGTCCATCGTTATGTTTTGGCTCGTATTTTGGTATATTTCCGGATCCGCTATGGGGTTGCCTCGATTTGTGGTGACTTATTATATAACGACTCAGAAATTTATGACGCCTGTAAGTAAAGCCACATTGTTTGATGGTATGTTAAAAGGTATAGTAGCTTCCTTAGGAGAACCTCATAGTGTCTATTTAGATAAAGATGACTTTGAATCGATGAAGGAGCATACATCTGGCACATATGCAGGTGTGGGCATGGTTCTTGGACATGGTTCAAAGGGGTTGGAAGCAGTATCCGTTATTGATGATATGCCGGCTTATAAAGCTGGCATCAAAAGCGGTGATCACATCGTATCCATTGATGGTGTAGATACTAATTCTATGACGATCGAAGATGCAGCTTCAAAAATACGTGGTGAAGCTGGAAGCAATGTCACGATTGTGGTTGAACGGGATAATCAATTATTAACGTTTAACGTAACAAGAGAAGAGATTGTATTACCTACCGTAAAAAGTAAGATGCTATCCGACCACATTGGATATATTCGGATCAGTCAATTTGCTGAACATACAGCAGGGGATTTTAAAACTCAATATGAACAGCTTCTCTCTGAAGGGATGACTTCGTTAGTTCTAGACCTACGCGATAACCCTGGTGGATTACTCAATAGTGCTCAAGATATTGCCAGTATTATTATGCCAGAAGGTACATTAGTATCTTTCACTACACGTGATGGAAAGAAAAAAAACTATGTATCCGATGGAAAGAATCCTGCATTGCCTATGGTCGTCCTTATTAATAAAGGCTCTGCTAGTGCATCTGAAATCATTGCCGGCGCTATTCAAGATAGAAAGTTAGGTACTATTGTAGGTACTAATAGTTATGGTAAAGGGACTGTTCAAAGCGTATATCCAAATCTAGAGGATGAAGGTATTAAAGTGACGATTGCTAAATACCATACTCCTAATGATCGTATTATTGATGGCACTGGTATTCAACCAGATGTAGTTCTAGAATTACCAAAGGGAACTACACCATCTAGTGATATGTCAGATATTCAAATTCAAAAGGCAATAGAACTATTAAAATAGTTTTGCAGAAAAGGATGTAATTATGTTTATAGATCGCGCTCGTGTATTTGTAAAAGCGGGTGATGGCGGAGACGGTATGTCCAGTTTTCGTCGAGAGAAATATGTTCCTAATGGCGGACCTAGCGGTGGCGATGGTGGTCAAGGGGCAGATGTCGTTTTAAAAGCAGATAAAAATATTAATACTCTTGTAGATTTTCGCTATAAACGTCAATTTAAAGCACCGAAGGGTGGCAATGGTGAAAGTGCCAATAAACATGGTCGTGGCGCAGAGGATTTACTTATTCCTGTTCCATTAGGCACTGTTGTTAAGGATGAAGAATCAGGCAAGGTATTCTGTGACTTGGTTCACGATGGTGATACCTTTATCATTGCTAAAGGCGGTCGTGGTGGTCGCGGCAACGCGAGATTCCTATCTAGTTCTAATCGTGCCCCTACTTTCGCTGAAAAAGGAGAACCAGGGGAAGAACGTTGGTTACAACTAGAGTTAAAGGTGTTGGCTGATGTGGGCTTGCTTGGTTATCCAAGCGTTGGTAAATCCAGTATTCTACGCAAAGTATCTAAAGCACAACCAGAAGTGGCAGCTTATCACTTTACTACTTTAACACCTGTATTGGGGGTTGTTACCATTTCTGGTGACCGTAGCTTTGTCTTAGCTGATATTCCTGGACTTATCGAAGGTGCCAGCGAAGGTGTAGGCCTTGGACATAACTTCTTACGTCACGTAGAACGTACGAATATTCTCATTCACGTTCTTGATGTATCTGGTATAGAAGGACGTGATCCTAAGGTAGACTTTGATGCTATTAATGATGAGTTACGTAAATATTCAGAAAAATTAGCTAATAAGAAACAAATTGTAGCACTCAATAAAATTGATCTTGTCTTTGATGATGAAACAATTCCAAAAACAAAAGCTTATTTTGAGGATAAAGGCTATGAAGTTTTCTTAATCAATGCATTAAGTGGCGAAGGTTTACCTGAACTTATGGAACGTGCTTATTATTACGTAGAAAATTATGAGCCAGAAGTTGAAGCCACTGATGATACGGTTATGTATGAAGCGAAACCAGATACTGAATTTGTCATTACCCGTGGCGATGATGCTGCCTTTTATATTACAGGTAAACGTATCGAACGACTTGTGGCGATGACAAATCTTGACGATGATCAATCGTTACGTCGATTCCAACGTATTTGGCGTTTTATGGAATTGGATAATAAATTACGTGAAAAAGGGTGCCAAGAAGGCGATGAAGTTGTTATTGGTGACCAACGATTCACATTCAGAGACTAGGAGTTATAATGACAGGAAAACAAAAACGGTATTTACGCTCATTAGCTGCCACTATGCCAGCTGTTGTGCAAATTGGTAAAAATGGCCTTGAAGATAGCGTCATTGATAGTACTAGAGCAGCATTGATGGCTCGTGAGTTAATTAAGGTTAAATTGCTTAATAATAGTCCAGAAGATAAAGCGATTTTCCAAGAATTGGCTGATATGCTTGGGGCTGAATTAGTACAAGTTATTGGATTCAATGGTGTTCTTTATAAAGCTAAAAAAGAACCAAAAATTATATTACCGAAATAATAGTTATAACCTTTTTCCCTTATAGGAGATGATTGTATGAGAGATGCCATTAAGAATGCTAAACGCATTGTTGTAAAAGTGGGGAGCAGTACATTATGTTACCCAAATGGTCATTTAAATTTAGAACGGATAGAACATTTAGTCCGTCAATTATCAGATCTTGCCAACCAAGGGAAAGAGGTTATTCTTGTTTCCTCGGGGGCTACCGGTGCTGGACTTGCACCACTAGGATTTAAAGAAAAACCAAGAGATCTTGTGTTACGTCAAGCATCAGCTGCAGTAGGACAAGGTGTACTCATTCATATGTATGAACGCATGTTTAGAGAATATGGAAGAACCGTAGCTCAAATATTGTTGACTAAGGAGGATAGTACTTCTCGTCATAGTTATTTGAACCTACGTAATACACTACATGCGTTATTACAACTTCATGTCATCCCTATTATTAACGAAAATGATGTAGTAGCTATTGAAGAATATAAAATAGGTGATAATGATACCTTATCGGCCACTGTAGCAGGTATTGTAGAGGCTGATGTGCTTATTATTTTATCTGATATTGATGGTTTATATACGGCTAACCCAGCTACAGATTCTACAGCTACTTTAATCCATGAAGTTTCAATGATTACAGATGAAACTTATGAAATTGCTGGCGGTGCTGGTTCATGTATGGGAACCGGTGGAATGTATACTAAAATTAAGGCTGCCCATATGGCGACTAATTCAGGTATACATATGATTATTGCCAGTGGTGAATCAGATAATTCTCTACGTAAAGTATGTAAAGGTGAGAATATAGGTACATTATTTGTCGCTAATGATCAAGGTGTTTCACAAAAGCATCATTGGGTAGCTTATGGTAAGCGCTTAAGTGGCAGTATTACCATAGATGAAGGGTGTACAAGAGCTGTATTACATCACGGCGCTAGTATTTTACCAGCCGGTATTATAGATGTGGATGGATCTTTTGAACCTGGTGATACAGTATCAATTATTGCTAAGGGAAAAGAAATTGCCAGAGGATTAGTGAATTATAGTTCTACAGATTTGCTCAAAATTAAAGGTCATAATACGCAAGATATAGCTCGTGTATTAGAAATTGATACAACATATGATGAGGTTGTTCATAGAAATAACTTAGTAATTATTCATTGATGAGGTGCAGTATGAATTCATATGAAAGTATATTTAAAGAAATGGGTGAATCTGCACGAGCAGCATCTATTGTTTTACAGCAATTACCAGATGTACGCATCAATGAGATATTATGTGATATGGCCGATGCGTTAGTTCAACATAGTGAACAAATTTTAATAGCTAATAATATGGACATGGATTCTGCTCGAGGCGTGGTACCTGATACGATGTTAGATAGATTACTACTATCTAAAGATCGCATTAATCAAATGGCAGAAGGTGTTCGTCAAGTTAGTCTATTACCATCTCCGGTAGGAAGCGTACTAGAAAATATCGATAGGCCCAATGGACTTCATATTGAGAAGCGTGCTGTACCATTTGGTGTTATAGGTATTATTTTTGAGGCGCGTCCCAATGTAACCGTTGATGCCGGAGCGTTATGTTTTAAAACTGCTAATGCCACTATTCTGCGCGGTGGTAAGGAAGCGTTCCGTACAAATCGCATCATCGTATCCATTATGCAAGACGTATTAGAGGCCCATGATTTACCAAGAGAAGCTATCCAGTTGGTAGAAGTTTTGGATCGTGAAGCTGTCAGTGTATTGCTACAACAACGTCGTTATATAGATGTAGTCATCCCACGGGGCGGTGCAGGATTAATACAACGCGTTGTACGCGATAGTATGATACCAGTTATAGAAACAGGAAGTGGTATTTGTCATACCTATGTTGATGCTGAAGCTAATATTGATATGGCTGTTGATATAGCTGTTAATGCTAAGGTGCAGCGTCCATCTGTATGTAATTCCATGGAAACTTTATTAGTCCATAGTTCTATTGCAAAAGAGTTCCTATTGGGCTTAGAAACAAAGTTAGCACATTATCATGTAACGATTCATGGCACATCAGAGGTTTTACAAATCGTTAATGGTGTTGCTGTGGATGATAATTCTTTTGGAACAGAATATAATGATTTTGATTTAAATGTAGCTATTGTATCATCTGTGGATGAGGCTATTTCACATATTAATCGGTATACAACTCATCATTCTGAAGCAATTGTTACCGAGAATAATACGACTGCTCAGCATTTTATGAATTTAATCGATTGTTCGACAGTTTACCATAATGCTTCCACCCGATTCACAGATGGTTTTGAATTTGGATTTGGTGCTGAAATTGGCATTAGTACACAAAAACTTCATGCTCGTGGACCAATGGGATTACAAGCATTAACATCCTATAAATATTTTGTATTTGGTACAGGACAAATTCGTTTGTGATGCGTTTATATTATTTGATACGAGCCTATTATCGTTATATTCAAACGCCTAAGGGGCACTATGAGTGGGTATCGTATGTAAAAGCATTGGCATTATTTATCTTGATTTGCATTATAGTCATAAAGGGTGTGACTTATATATGGTAGAGAAAAGACGGATTGGTATTATTGGTGGAACTTTTAACCCCATCCACTTAGGACATCTAATGATTGCAGAGGTAGCAAGGGAAAGCTTTCATTTAGAAAAGGTTATATTTGTTCCTGCTAGAATACCTCCTCATAAACATAATGATGTTATTGATGCTAAGCATCGGTATGCCATGACAGCTGCAGCAGTAGCAGATAACCCGTATTTTGAAATATCCGATGTGGAAATGCGTCGTGAAGGGCCTTCATATACAATTGATACCATTCATCATTTCAAAAAAATATATGGAAATTCTGTTTCCTTTTACTTTATAGCTGGCACAGATACAATACGAGATTTACCTAATTGGAAATTTATTGATGAATTATTAGAGCATTGTCATTTTATTGGTGCTATGAGACCTGATGGCTCTCAAGTTGTTGATACAACATTAGAGTTATTAGGTCCCAAAGCTAAGGATAGAATCCATTTAATGAATGTGCCAGAAATGAAATTATCTGCTACTTATTTACGAGACCGACTGCGTCAAGGCTTGACGGTCAGATATATGTTACCTAAATGTGTAGTTCAATATATTGAGAAATATGATATTTATCGGAAGGAATAATTAAAGGTGGATATACAACAAATTGAAACCGACTTATCTAATAAATTAAGTAAAAAGCGTTTTATACACACTTTAGGTGTTGTAGAGTCAGCTGTTTATTTAGCAAAAAAATATGGGGCTAATGTAGAAGATGCTCGGTTAGCGGCATTGTTACATGATTGTGCTAAAGAATTACCTCTATTAGAAATGCAAGATGTAGTTGCAGATTTGTCTTGTGATGTCGATATGTTACATAGCGGTGCGTTATTACATGGTTTAGCAGGTATGGTATTAGCGAATACTCAATATGGTATTACTAACCGGGATGTATTGGAGGCTATACGTGTTCATACAACTGGTAAAGTGGGAATGTCAAAGTTGGATAAAGTTATATTTTTAGCCGATTATATTGAGCCTAATCGCAATTTTCCTGGCGTAAATGATATTCGTGCTGCTGCAGAACAGTCCCTTGATGTTGGTGTGTTATGTGGATTTGATACGACGATTCGACATTTAATTGATAGTGGTGATACTATTTATCCTCTTACCATAATTAGTCGTAATGATCTTATACAGCATATGAAAAAAGGAGGTGCCTAGAATGGATGAACTTGAAAAGGCGAGAGCCCGTCGTCGTAGAAGACGTCGAGAACGTCAAATGAAAAAAAATAAGCTACAGTGGGGCCGTTTAATCATTGCATTCGTGTTAGCACTTACCGTTATTTGTGGCATAGGCTGGGGAATGTATAGTGGAATTAGCTATGTATATCATAGGGTAACGCAAACCGATACTACAGCAAGTGAAATTGAAGAATCTAGCGAACCAAAACATACTGATACCGTTAATGTAGAACAAAAAGCATTGGACAAGCCTGTATATGTATTAATTGTAGGGCGAGATAAAAATAATCCGAGTCAAGCTGATTCATTATTCCTCATGTCTATCAATATGAATACTAACACGATGGATATAATTGGAATTCCTAGCAATAGTAAGATTGAAAGTAGAGATCAAAAATCTGTCTCTATGTTAAATCAAATGTATGCAGAAGGGAATATTGAATTAACAAAAGCTGTTGTAGAGGATATATTCCATATCAGCATACCTTACTATGTTGTCGTAGATGAGACAGCTTTCAAAAAAACAAGTGATGTTTTAGGTAGTCAGCAGTTTTATGTAGAAAAGAATATGGAGCATGTTGATGCTGAAACCGGTAGCAAAGATATAGACTTGCGTAGAGGCTATCAAAATTTAGATAGTGACAATGCATTAGCATATTTACGTTACACAGATGAAAATAACGATAATTTTGGACGCGTACAACGACAAGAACGGTTCTTGAAATTATGGGTTGATCGAGAACAAGATACTTGGTTTATTACTAAAGCTTGGCATATTTGGCGCTTATGGAGCCATTATGAAAGTAATATATCTACATGGGATGCCATTAAATTAATGCGTTCCATTGGACAAATGGAAAAGGACCATATTCATTTTTATATTTTGCCTGGTGAAAAAGAAAAAATTAATGATGTTGTGTATTGGCATGTGAATCCAACCGAAGCTCAACGTTTAGTGGGAATAACGATGGGAACATTGGCCCCTGAAGATTTAAGTCAATTTGTTTCTACACCTGAAACGAAAAAGGCGCCTGTTGCTGTAGAATCAGAACAAAGTACACGTGTAAAACCATCAGAACCAGGTTCTGAACCAGAAAAGAAAGAATAATAGGAGATATAATGAAACAAAAAGAAGAAATTAAACAACATGTATTAACACTTGCACAAGCAGCTTATGATAAAAAAGGTCATGATATTGAAATCCTTGATTTAGAAGGTGTTTCTATGTTAGGTGATTATTTTATGATTGTAAGCGCCAATAATATTAAACAATCTCAAAGTATTGCAGATGAAATTGAAGATAAAGCAGCAGAACAAGGCATGACAGTTCTCCACCGTGAAGGGTATCGCGAAGGTGAATGGGTATTATTGGACTTTGGTGATATTATTTGCCATGTATTTGGTAACGATGAAATTCGTGAATTTTATGGACTAGAAGCCTTATGGAACGATGCTGGACGTGTTCCTTTTGAAGGAGAATAATCTATGGCTAGCGAATTACTGGAAAATACCATTGCTACACTGCGCGTTCTACGCACAAGTGATCATGGCGCTTTCCTTGACGGTCAAACGGGAAATACAAATGATGATATTTTGCTCCACAAGGATCAACAAACTTCGCCGGTTGCTATCGGTGATGAGGTAGAGGTATTTTTATATCGAGACCCTAAGGGCCGTTTGACAGCCTCTATGCGATTACCTGCTATGAAGGTCGGTCAAATTGGTTATGTGGAGGTTATCAATGTAACCAATTTTGGATGCTTCGTTGAGGTTGGTACAGAGCGGGGGATTTTTATGCCTCATGCTGAAATGCGTGGTAGACCTCAAGTAGGGGAAAAGGTATGGGTGAAACTGTATACCGATAAATCTGGTCGTATGGCAGTTTCCATGGACGTTGATGATGAAATGCGCCGTGCTTCTAAAGCGGCTACCGATGCTGTTGTAGGTCAACAAGTAAGTGGTGCCATTTATAATTTGACTAGTGATGGAGCCTTCTTTATTACCCCTGAACGATGGATTGCTTTTTTACATCGATCAGAAATGACAAGAAAGTTAAATGTTGGGGAAATGGTAGAGGCTCGTATTACGTTCAAACGCGAAGATGGTCGTATTAATGTTTCTATGCGTCCAATTAAAGAAAAAGCATTAATTTCTGATGGTCATATTATTATGGAATATCTTTTACAACGAGGCGGTAAAATGCCTTATAGTGATGAGTCATCAGCCATGTTGATTAAGGATAAGTTTAATATCAGTAAGGCTGCTTTTAAACGAGCTCTAGGTCATTTAATGAAATCCCGCCTTGTAGTACAAGAAGATGGGTGGACATTGTTGACGGAATCCGGTAAACAATGGACTCCAAATTCATAAGAGGACTAAACTATGAAGATTATTGTAGTAGGTGCTGGTAAGGTAGGTTACTCCTTATGTGAAAGACTAGTACAAGATGACCATGACGTATACCTTATTGACCGTTCTCAAGAGCGTATCCATAATCTTGAAAATACATTGGATGTTAGTTTAGTATGCGGTAATGGTAGCGACATTCAGTTGTTGAATGAAATTGACTTATCTGATGTGGGGATGTTTATCTCAGTTACCGATTCAGATGAAGTTAATATGTTATCTTGTGCGGTAGCTAAAATAGCAGGTGTTCCATCTACTGTAGCACGTGTAAGGGATACAAATATCGTTGATCATATGGACGATCATATGAAAGAACGATTAGGTGTGGATTTATTCATTAATCCAGAAATGGTTACGGCGCAAGAATTACTTCATATTATTGAAACGCCTTCTGCCCTTGATGTAGAAGAATTTGGTCAAGGCGCTGTACGTTTAATGGAATTTAAAATTAATAATACATGTCCGCTTATTAATAAACCCTTAAAAGAATTAACCTTTCCAGAAGGTGTCTTATTGGTTGGCATTTTACGATTAGGTGAAATGATTATACCTCATGGTGAAAGTATATTATTACCAAATGACAGTGTTTTCTTTTTAGGTTTAAAAGACGGTATTAATGAAGTAGAACAAGAATGGTTTTCTAATCATGCAACCTTCCATAAACGGGCCGTTATTGTTGGGGCTGGTTTGTTAGGTCGCAATCTGGCTATTTTATTGGAAAAGGCAGGATTTACTGTAAAGGTTATTGAAAAGGATATTGAACGTTGTGAAGCCTTGGCCGCACAAGTGGATAAAGCCATTGTCATCAATGGGGATGGTACTGATTTTGACTTACTAGAAGCCGAAGAAGTAGCTGATAACGATGTTATTATCGTTTTAACTGATGATGATAAATTAAACCTGTTAGTTGCCTTGGTAGGTAAACATATGGGCATTCCTAAAACCGTTGTTCGTGTAGGACGACCTGAATATATTATGCTCATGGAACAAGTCGGTATAGATATTGTATTTTCACCACGATTGATGACGGCAGGGCAAATACTACGATTTGTTCGAAGTGGAGAAGGTGTTGTCTCCATATCTACTTTTGAAGGTGGCAAGGCTGAATCTATAGAGATTCTTATTACAGAACAATCTCCCGTAGCTGGTAAACAACTAAAAGATATTCGTCTACCTGGTAAAGCCTTAGTTGGTGTTATACTCCGCGGTGATGACGCGATTGTTCCACGGGGGAATACAGAGCTGTTAGTGGGGGATCACATTGTACTATTCTCATTGCCTGAATCTGTTACTAAATTATTGAATTATTTAACGTAGGGGTTATATGCGCATACAGATTGTCATGTCCTTGGTAGGCAAATTACTCTATATTTTTGGAGCTTTTCTTGTTATACCATTTATATATAGTATTCTATTTGAAACTGCATATTGGTCCTTTTGTATTACAGCTATATTATCCATACTGCTCGGTGGTCTACTAGTACTTGGTGGAAATAAGAGTAAAACCTTTAGCTTGAGAGATGGCTTCTTAGTGGTTAGCTCAACATGGATTTTAACAATGTTATTGGGGGCTATTCCCTTTATTATATCTGGTGTATTAGTTAACCCGATGGACGCGCTGTTTGAATCTATGTCAGGTATTACCGCTACTGGTGCTACAGTTATTTCTGATGTAGATAGCATACCAAAGTCTTTCATACTGTGGCGTGGATTAATGCATTGGATTGGCGGTATGGGAATCATTGTGTTGATTCTATCATTCTTACGTAATCTTGGTGCTGATGCTGCGCATTTTTTCAATGCTGAGGCATCTGTGCCAAAACCAGGTGTAGTGTTACCACGGATTCAATCTATAGCATCGAAATTATGGACATTGTACGTAATATTTACAATCATCTGTTTTATCATGCTCTGCTTAGGTGGTATAGATCCTTTTGATGCATTGAATTATGCATTTTCTATTATTGCTACTGGTGGATTGACACCAACTACTGCAGGTACTTTTTTATATAGTCAAAATACATATATATGTGTTGTATTTATACTGTTTATGGTCATTGCAGGTGGAAATTTTGCCGTATATTATAATGTAATTCAAAAAGGATTCTCAGCGTTATTCTCTGATTTTGAAACGCGTATGTATTGGCTTGTATTAGTTATTGGTATTCTTATCACCTTTATATCCTTATATTTTCAATCTAATTCTATGGATATAGGACAAGTTTTTCAAGATGCAGCCTTTACCTTAGTATCAATACAAACGGGCAGTGGTTTTGCTGTATCTGATTACGATTTATGGCCTGCTGCGGCTCAAATGATGTTATTTATAGCCAGTTTTTTTGGAGGGTGTAGTGGATCTACGACCGGTGGCGTTAAGATTATTCGTCTCATTATATTAATTAAGAGTAGTATCATTTATTTGAGAAAAGCCATACATCCAGATATGGTTCAAGTTGTACGAATCAATGGAAAGCCATTACCAGATAAATGGGTGCATATGACGCAACAATTTATATTTCTATATTTAATGATTTATGTTATATCCGTATTTCTTATGACATGTTTTGGTTTATCTACAGGTGATGCACTCCAAATAGTCACCGCATTCCAAAGTAATGTAGGTTTAGCCTTTGGTGGTTATGGACCAACTGATTCTTTTGCATTATTGCCATTAGGTGCAAAAGGTGTGGCTATTGTAGATATGCTATTAGGTCGTTTGGAATTATTTACGATTCTAGTCATGCTTCATCCACAATTCTGGGAAGGGTATTTTATTAAAAAAGATACTACAAAACGATATAGAATTTTATAGAAGTTTATATTGTATACTGCATTAGTTATGGGGGAGGGATTGTATAATGGAAATAATAAAACGCCCATTAGGCTTGTATAAGGCAAATTGTTATGTATTAAAAAAAGACAATCAATCTCTCATAATTGACCCTGGATTTCATAGTAAACATATAATTGAGATGGTAGGAGATTCTAAACCAATTGCGGTTTTATTAACACATGGTCATTGTGACCATGTGTCGGCTCTTGATGATATTTGTGGACATTATAATATACCTGCATATCTACATGATGGAGATCATGAATTATTGCAATTGATTCGTCGTCGACCAAGTGTATACAAGAAAAAAATGTTCACTCAATGTATTCCTTTGCAAGAAGGTATACTAAATATCGGACCATTTCATATACGGGTGTATCATACACCGGGTCATAGTGCGGGTTCAGTATGTTTTGAAATAGAAGGTCATCTATTTACAGGTGACACTATTTTTAAACAAAATGTGGGGAATAGTGATAACTATAATGGCAATGCTGAAGCTTTACGTAAAAGCTTATGTAAAATAATGGAGTTAGATGATGCATTATTAGTAGAACCTGGACATAGGGAGAGCACTATTTTGGGAGATGAAAAAAACTTCATCAAGAATTTACACATATAGTGTTGACAAAAACTCTGATAACAGATATACTAAGCAAGTACTTTGGATACGGCCCCGTGGTGTAGCGGTTAACATGTCGCCCTGTCACGGCGAAGATCGTCAGTTCAAATCTGATCGGGGTC
>JAIITD010000194.1 GCA_022737715.1 Veillonella sp. | reverse complement strand
TATGAGTAGTAAATACGAAACAGTCGTTGGTTTAGAGGTTCATACAGAGCTTAAGACTAAGTCTAAAATCTTCTGTGGTTGTACCACTGAATTCGGCGGTGACCAAAATACACATGTATGCCCAGTATGTCTCGGCTTACCTGGTGCTATGCCTGTGTTGAATAAACAAGTAGTAGAATTTGCCATCAAAGTAGGTTTAGCGTTGAATTGTGAAATTCTTAAATTCAACAAATTTGACCGTAAAAACTACTACTACCCTGATTTGCCTAAAAACTATCAAACATCTCAATACGATTTGCCAATTTGCTTGAATGGTCACTTAGACATTGAAGTAAATGGTGAAACTAAACGTATCGGTATTACACGTATTCACATGGAAGAAGACGCTGGTAAATTAGTTCATAGTGGCAATACAATTTCCGATTCCAACTCTTCTAATGTTGACTATAACCGTACAGGCGTACCTCTCCTTGAAATCGTATCTGAACCAGATATTCGCTCCGGTGCAGAAGCGAGAGCATACGTTGAAAAATTGCGTTCCATTTTGCAATACTTAGAAGTATCTGACGGTCGTATGGAAGAAGGTTCTTTGCGTGGTGACTGTAACGTATCCGTACGTCTTCGTGGCTCCAAAGAATTTGGTACACGTACAGAAACTAAAAACGTTAACTCCTTAACAGCTATTCAAAAGGTTGTTGAATACGAAGCATTGCGTCAAGCTAAGCTTATCGAAGCTGGCGGCAAAGTAGACCAAGAAACACGTACATGGGACGATGCACAAGGCATCACTCTTGGCATGCGTAAGAAGGACGAAGAAAACGATTACCGTTACTTCCCAGAACCAGATTTGGTACCAATCGTAATTACGGACGAAAAAATTGAAGAAGTACGTCAATCTTTGCCTGAGTTACAAGATGCTAAAATTGCGCGCTTTGTGGCCGAATACGGTTTATCTCGTGAAGATGCAACTATTCTTACCATGGCTCGTAAGACCGCAGATTACTTAGATGCCGCTGTGAAAGCTGGCGCAGATTCTAAGACTGTAGCAAACTGGATGCTTGGTGACTTGTCTAAGATGATCAATGAAAGCGGCTTAACATTTGGTGAATCTAAGGTAAGCCCTGAAAACTTGGCTGGTATGATTGCTCTTATTGAAAAAGGTACAATTTCCGGTAAAATTGCGAAAAAAGTTATCGTATCCATGTGGGAATCCGGCAAAGATGCAGATACTATCGTAAAAGAAGAAGGCCTTGTTCAAATTACAGATACTGGCGCTATTGAAGAAATTGTAAAACAAGTTATCGCTAACAACCCACAACCAGTGGCTGACTTTAAGGGCGGTAATGGCAAAGCTATCGGTTTCTTGGTAGGTCAAGTTATGAAAGAATCCAAAGGCCGTGCTAACCCTGGTATGGTTAACCAATTATTACAAAAATTCTTAAACGACTAAGATTGATTTGACTTAGTTCATCTTAAGATTGCATAAACGAAATGTCCTCTATGGTATATTTACCGTAGAGGATATTTTGTTTCCATGAGTAGTATGGTATAATAGATTGTATAAAATTGATTATATGTTTTGTGATAAGGAATATATCATGAATAACCAAGATACAATGAATGAAAATAAAGAACAAGAAACTAAGACGCGTGTCCTAAGCGATACAGAGCGCCGCGATTTTGATGGTGTTACTATCGATGAGTCAGGCGAGTCCGTACATGTAGAAACGACGCCTACTTATGAACAAGATGAACGAACACAGTATGACCAATTTCAAGACTATGGTCCTCGCGTGAAGGTATATCATGTTGGCGGTTCTAGTTGGTTAAGCCGTATCATTATGATCATCGTACTAGCCGCAATCTTAGCAGCCATCGTATTCTTTGGCGGCATCATTTTGTCCATCGTCGGCGTAGTCATCTTAGTGGGGGCTATTATCTCCTTTATCTTAGGCTTGTTTTAATGGTATAATATACCTATTATGACAAGACGGTGGCAAGTCCATTCGATGATGCTAAAGGGGTACTATGAACGTAGTTCTATCAACATTAAACTCAAAATTTATACATTCTTCACTAGCCTTGAGATATCTCAAGG
>JAIITD010000015.1 GCA_022737715.1 Veillonella sp. | reverse complement strand
GAATTACAAGCTCGTATTATCGTTCGTGAAGTATTCCGTGAAAACGGTCTTGATGTAACATTCAATGCAAAACCAATTATCGGTGTTGCTGGTTCTGGTGAACATACTCACTTTGGCGTAATGGCAAAATTAAAATCTGGCAAACTTGTTAACTTGTTCAGCCCAGAAGATATGAAAAAAGAATCTGCTAGCTCCTTGGGTATTGGTGCAATCATGGGTCTATTGAAACACTATGAAGCTATTAACCCATTCATCAGCTCTACAACAGATTCCTTGAATCGTTTGAAACCTGGTTTCGAAGCTCCAGTTTGTATCGTAACTTCTTTAGGTAATGATCCTTCTGAACCTAGCCGTAACCGTACAATCCTTTGCGGTTTGATTCGCGATATCGACAATCCAATGGCTACACGTTATGAATTGCGTTCTCCAAACCCATATACAAATACATACACTGCATTAGCATTGATTTTCATCTCTGCATTTGATGGTATGAAATATGCTATTACAAGTGGTAAAACTCAAGCTCAATTGGAAGCAGAACTTTCCAAAGAAGCTGGTCAAGATGCGGATTACTTACCTAAAGAACGTGCATTCCGTTCTGAAAAAGATGTATTCGAAGACTACACTCAAGAAGAACGTAATCAAATGTTCGGCGTAGCTCCTGCAACTGTATGGGAAAACATTAAAGGTTATAAAAACAATCCTGAACTCGTAAATACATTGGCACAAGGCGATGCATTTGCTCACGATTTAATGGATTCCTTCATTGCATCCATCTTGAAACGTTGGAAACTCGTATTGGCTCATCGTATCATTCCTGATAATATGGATACAGTACGTAAAATGGTATCTATTCACACAGATAGCCGCAATAGCATTGATGACAAACGCTTTGCAGAAGTTAATGACTTACGTTTCTATCTTGCAAAAGATAGCGATGATCGCAAATCCTTGTTCACACGTATTGTAGAAGCTTTACAATCTGAAGATTATGATACTGCATCTGCATTACAAATCGAAATGAATGACAAAATGGAAGAATTAGAAGCTAAATACGCTAATTACAGCAAAAATATTTTCTAATCCTCTGTATATGAAGAAAGGTCCTACCGATATTCGGTAGGACCTTTTTGAGTATTAAAGAATAATAAATAATTATATTATTCATCGTGACCAATATATCTTTTTACCAATACTAAACTACATACGAGCACAAAAATGGATATAGCCCATATGAGGATATCAAAGGATGTATCATGGGCAATAATTACAGATCGAACAATAGCCGTAATGCCAATATAGAGGAAAAAGTCGAGAGGAAAGTGAAAGTTATTTTTAAAGTACTTTACAATCAACGCAATGAACTCAAAATAGAGGAAGAAGGTAATCAATTCTTCAATAAGATTGTAATATGTGCTTTCACCATTTATATTGGCCCATGTAATGACACCTAAATTTATAAGTGAATTAACTAGGGCGATACACAATGCTACACCTACGCCGAGTAGGGCAATATTTTTTATAGTTAATAATAGTTTTGAAAATTTAATCCACATACATAACTCCTGTGAAAAGAAAAAGGCCGTACGTTGTACGGCCTTAATAGTAGGCGATATTAGATATCAGCTTTAATTGCTTCTAATGCTGCATCAAAATTAACAGCTTGAGTTACTTCTGGTACATATTCAACATATGTTACTTTGTTATCTTTGTTGATAACTACAACACCACGGGATAAAAGACGTAATTCTTCGATTAAGAAGCCATAGTTTGTACCAAAAGAAGCATCTTTGTGGTCAGACAATGTTTCTACTTTATCTACGCCTGCAGCACCGCACCAACGTTTTTGGGCAAATGGAAGGTCCATAGAAATTGTTAATACTACAACATCATCAGATAAACCTGTTGCATCTTGGTTGAACCAACGAGTTTGTGCATCACATACGCCAGTATCAAGAGAAGGTACTACGGAGATTACTTTTACTTTACCTTCATAATCTTTCAAAGTTTTAGGTTGTAAATCGTTAGATAATACAGTAAAATCAGGTGCTTGTTGACCTACTTTAATTTCTGGGCCTACCAATGTGATTGGGTTACCTGCAAATGTTACAACACCAGTACGTTTTTCCATGTTTCATTCCTCCTAAGAGTTTATATACTAAATAGATTAAACAATGTTTCTATGGTTAGTATACCATTTCTATCCATTTTAGTAAACTAATTTTTTCGATATAGTTTGATATTAGTTTTGGATATAGTTGGGTTTTATGTTTTAGGTAGAAGAATTATGTAGTAAATGGTACGATAGAAAGAAAACAGGAGGTATTCGATGAATCCATATTCAATTTTCAAGGAATTTTTTCGTCGTGAAGGTATATATTATCTTATCGGATTAACTATGCTAATCGCAATTGATGTAGCTTTTTTAATCGTACCACAACTAATTGGTAGTGCCATTGATACATTGAGCCATAATAAAGAGGGCTTAACCCATTACATATTGTATTTCATCGGTTTATTAATCATTATTACTATATTGAAAGTTATATCACGTAGAACATTATTAGGTTCCATCCGGCGCATGGAGTATTTATTTCGCCAAAAGTTATGTGCGCGTGCTTTAGAAATTCCTACTACATATTATGATGTTAACGGACCTGGTAAGGTAATGGCTTTGATGACAAATGATGTTACATCATTGCGCGTTGCCCTAGGTTTAGGTGTCATGATCATCGTTGATATTATTTTATATTCTATTTTGGGTTCTATCATATTAATCCAAAAAATAGATTTTATTCTAGCCTTAAAGATTATGACCCCAATTATTTTTATTTTAGGTTCAATCTTTACACTAGGTCGACGTTTACGAAAGAAGCAACGCCAAGCTCAGAACACATATAGTGATATGACAGAATTTGGGCAAGAGCTTTTTCAAGGTATGGATGTTATTCGAGCTTTTAATAAAGAATCCATAATAGGGGGATTGTTTAATCGTATTAACAAGAAAAATTATTCTGATAATATGAGTGTAGCCATACTTGATGCTATTTTATCACCTCTAACCATGATTGCACCTTTCATTTGTATCAGTATTAGTATGTATATATGTGGTACGTTAGCAGTAGAAGGTCTTATGACTGTTGGTGAATTCGTTACAATCAATGCTTTTATTATGCTAATTATAGGCCCATTAATTTCCCTAGGTTCATTAGTAGCTATAGTTCAAAAAGGAATGGCCTCTCTTGATCGAATTGTTGATTTTATGAGTCTACCTACAGAATGTAATGATACAGATGGTAAACAAATTGATTTAGGCGATATAGATATAAAATATTTAAATTTCACCTATGACGAAGCGAAATCACCGGCATTACGTCAAATTAATGTTACATTTAAAAAAGGAGAGTTTGTAGGTATAGTCGGTAAGCCTGGATCTGGTAAAAGCACACTCTTTAAATTGTTATTAGGACTTCAAAAAGCACCAGCAAAGACTATTTATATTAATAATCAAGATATTACGACACTGCCCATCGGTACGGTCAGAAATTCGATTTCCTATGTACCAACGCAGTCATATCTACTAAGTTCAACAATTGCTGACAATATTAGCTTTGGTTATGAAAATAAAAATCATATTACCGTTGCTAAAGCAGCCAAAAAAGCGCAATTATATCGCGACTTAGGAAAGGATTTGGAAAATCCATTAAGCATATTAGCTGAGGAAGGTCGCGATTTATCAGGTGGTCAAAAACAGCGCATCAATATTGCACGCGGATTTTACAAAAATGCACCTTACTTATTATTAGATAATTGCTTCTCTGCTTTAGATGCCATAACTGTAGATGAAATGTTACAAGTATTGCAATCTACAAAGGAAAAAACCATTTTATGCATATCTCAACGTCTAGAAGTAATCAAACATGCAGATCGTATAATTGTATTTGATGAAGGCCGAATTTGCGAAGTGGGAACACATGATGAGTTAATGTGCAAAAAAGGTTTATATTATCAGATGTATACAGCTCAAAATAAGGAGGCCCAATAATGAAATTAAAATATAATGATTGGCGCCTATTTACATACTTAACGAAATATATTAGGCCTTATTTATGGCTACTCATTTTGGCTAGTATAGCTCTTATTAGTAATCTATTATGTTCGCTCATACGTCCATATCTTTCAAAACAAGCTATCGATTTAGGCTTTGCTATGAAAGATTTGAATACTATTCAGCATTATGCCGGTTTATATGCATTATCGATTGTTGGTAGCATTGTGTTTATCCTTCTGCAAAACTATTTACTATCTGCATTTGGACAGAAGATTATTTTTCATATACGTAGTACGGTATTTGAAAAAATTCTTCATAAATCCGCTGAAGATTTTCAGTCTTTACCTATAGGAAATTGGGTAACGCGTATTACTAATGATGTAGAATCATTACGTACATTATATACTGATGTATTGCTAAAACTCATAAGTAGTGCATTAATGATTTTTGGTATTTTAGCCTTTATGTACGCTATTAATGTTCCATTAGCTATTGTTATGACCTTATTGATTCCTATCATGGGATGTATTATCTGGGTATATCAAAAATTTTCTAGAAAAGCATTTAGACAAGTTCGTTCTTCTGTAGCAGCATCTAACTCCAGCATCAAAGAATTGTTGAATTACATATTGATTGTAAAAACATATTTAGGTGAAAGAAGTATTGAACAACGGTATGATGCTGTCAATCGTGAGTTTTTAAAAGCCGGTATATTTGAGGTTACAACTTTTTCTATTTTTAGACCTCTCGTAGATGGTTTGTTCTTTGTAGCACTTATTGTTATTTTTACAATGACAAATCTATTAGAATCCGTAGCAGATGCAGGTACGGTGTTTGCATTTATACAATATATGGATCGATTCTTTCAACCTATGAAAGAAATCGCTGATAAATATAATTCATTACAAAGTGCATTAGCCGGTGCAGAACGATTGATCCCCATTTTGGATGAACCAAAACGCGAATTGACCACAACTGTTCCCGATGAATTTAAGACTATTGATACCATTGAATTAAAAGATGTGTATTATTCCTATGATAATAGTGATGTATATGCTTTGCAAAACATTTCTTTTACAATAAGAAAGGGTGAATATCTCGGTATTGTAGGACTATCTGGTAGTGGTAAGTCAACATTACTTTCACTATTGATGGGAATATTACGACCAACAAAGGGGACCATTTATATCAATGGTCATGATATTAGTCAGTATGATGCTTCTATGATTAGAAATATAATGGGCTATGTATTTCAAAATGCATACTTATTTAAAGGTTCGATTCAAGATAATCTTAATTTATATGATTCCTCTATCTCTATGGATACTATTATAGATGCCACAAAAAAGGTTAAATTACACGACATGATTGAATCTTTACCAGATGGGTATCAAACATCAGTAGGATATTTAGGATCACTTTTATCAGATGGACAAAAGCAATTATTGGCCTTTGCAAGGACTTTGATTTTAAATAGGCCTATTTTATTGCTTGATGAAGCTACGGCAAATATAGATAGTCATACGGAATCTCAGATTCAAGAGAGTATTGAGACCATACGTGGCGAAAAAACAATTATTAATGTAGCACATCGTTTATCAACTGTACAAAAAGCAAGTCGAATTTTAGTTCTTTCTTATAGTAAGATTGTGGAAGATGGAACATTTGAAGAGCTCATGCAACATAAGGGGGATTTTTACGAGTTATGGAATCACCAAAAATAGATTATATTCAGTCGAAAGACAATAAGACTATAAAACATATTATCAGTTTACAACAGAGAAAATATCGGCAAAAATTCGGTGAATACACGGTAGAAGGAATTCGTGCTGTAACGGATTTAGGAAAAAAAGGATTTTTGCGCGCTATTTTAATTAGAGAATCAAAGCGAAGTGAATTGGAACCATTAGTACAAAAAGACTTTACTATTTCTTCTGTCTATGTAGTACAAGATCCAATATTTGATAAAATTGAGCATTCTGTAAATGGACAGGGCATACTAGGTATAGCCAAAAAATGCATTACTGATTTGCATTCATTTATAGTAGATGATGGATTATATCTTGCCTTAGATGGTGTACAGGATCCGGGAAACTTAGGTACAATCATCCGTACTGCCGTGGCTGCCGGTGCAAAAGGTATATTCTTGTTAAAAGGAACAGTAGATCCTTATAACGAAAAATGCGTACGCAGTACGATGAGTGCTCTTTGTAATATTCCGATTTTTGAAGATATTACATTATCTAAATTTTATGATTTTATAAAGGATAATAGTATCAAAACCTATGTTACCTCATTAGACAATGCAAAGCCATATCATACCATTTCATATGCAAAACGAACTATGGTTATACTCGGCAATGAAGGGAATGGAGTTTCTAAGGAAATTATTGAAATGTGTGATCAAGCTATTACCATTCCAATGTATGGTGATATAGAATCTTTAAACGTATCCATTGCAGCTGCTCTTTGTATGTATAAGGTAAGAGAACAAATTTAATATATTATAACGATACCCTGTCATCGATAAATTAAGATGACAGGGTATATAATTTTCCTTCATAGATTATCTATGATAGAAGGGTATATAAATTATGTGAAAACGATATAAAAAGTCCGTTGTCAGTATACAAGTATCGCTATTTTGTATTGATTTTATATACCTGTATTTGGTAAAATAACATATATCTTTTCTGGGTGAACATTATTTTCCCCGTTTTTACGAAATAAAGAGGCACTCTTATGTCAAAACTAATTATCAATGCTGACGATTTTGGCCTTCATTCAGCTATAAATGAAGGTATCATTGTAGGGCATACTAAAGGTGCGATTACAAGCACATCAATATTGGCAAGTGGTGCTGCTTTTAATGAAGCAGTAGATATGGCAAAGGAATATCCAAAGTTGGGTATAGGTATTCACATAGCATTAGTAGGTGGAATGGCACCGGTAAGTGATCCTAGTGAAATTCCTAGTCTTGTAACAAAAGAAGGTGTTTTTGTTGATAATTATATAGAGTTTATGAAGCGCATATATAGTGGCTCTATTAATTATGATGAAGTTAGAACAGAGATTACAAAGCAAGTTTCTAAAATTATGGAATCTGGTGTAAACGTAACTCATATTGATGGACACCAACATATGCATGTCTTACCGAGTATATTACCTATAGTATTAGAGCAAGCCATGCGATATAAAATTAAAGCGATACGGGTGCCAAATGAAAAAATAACATTTTTAAATGGTGTGCATAATCCCGTTCGTATTATGGGAAAATGTGGTTTGAGCACTGTAGCAGCCCAAGCATTGCCTAACATTCGCAATAAGGGGATTTATTTTACACAATACTTCTGGGGCATGATTAATGGTGGTGCTTTAGGCGAAACGGAGTTATTGTCCATTTTAAAACAAGTTAGCTCTCTATCTGGTACTCATGAAATTATGACGCATCCAGGTATTAGTAATGACGTTTTAAGCAAACACCATAATTGGGGATATCATTGGCAAGATGAATTATCGGCTATGACATCCGATAATGTACGTAGATATATTTCGCAACATAATATAGAACTCATTAATTACGGGGATTTATTATGAGTAAGATGATGAGACGCGGCATATTCATGTTTGTCCTACTTTTTGCCGTGTCTTTAGGAATCATTTATTATACGATCGATTTAGAAGCTATTAAAACAATAACAACTTTTAATGGTGAATCATTGTTGCTTGCCATCATTGTACTTGCCTTAGGTATGTATTTTGATGGATTAAGATTACAGCGCCTTGTAAAAATCGGTGGTTACCATTTATCAATAAAAGCCGTACTTAGGGTTATTTTTAGCAACTATTTTATGGCAATGCTCACACCCGGTGCCAGTGGTGGTGCTGTGGCTCAAGTGCTAGTGTTAAGGAGCTATGATGTCCCTATCAGTAAAGGAACGCCAATTGTATTGATACGTACGGTTTTTTCAATCATGTTCTTGGTCATCATGTTACCGCTTGTATTTTTATATGACTCCATAGAAATACCATATATCTCAAGAGATATGTTATTATTATTTTCTTTTTTTGCCGTATTGGCTACTTTATTAGGAACATATCTTTTACAAACGGTATATATGAGGAAGTTTGTATATAATCTAGCGCAACGTTTTAAGGCCCATAAAACCAAAGATTGGTTAGCGAAATTAGAAACTCTAAATCAAGGGCTTGCATTATTGTATAAAAAACCTACTCAATCCTTTATTGTATTTATCGAATCAGGATTAAGTTTATTATGCTTATACTGCATAGCACCGGCATTGATGTTTGCCTTTACTACTGATGTACCAATTATTACGATATTAGATAGAATGATATTGTTGAATTTAATACTTTATTTTGCACCTACACCAGGGGGAACAGGTATTGCTGAAGGATTATTCATTTTACTTTTTGCACCATTCGTACCGAGTGGCACTGTAGGTATTATAGCTGTGGCGTGGCGTGTGATGGCAGAATATGTACCATTTTTTATAGGTATGTATGCAGTATTAACTTTATATGGACGTCAGTTTGTTGCTAAGGAAACATCTAATTAATGTAAGGAGAATTAGTATGACAAAGCCAAAAAAGGACAAATTTTATTTAGTTCAAGAAGATATTTTACCAGAAGCGATTAAGAAAACGATCAAAGTAAAAGAGATTTTGAAACTAGGTGAAGTAAAAACAATAAATGAAGCTGTTGAGAAAATGGATTTAAGTCGATCTGCTTATTATAAATATAAAGATTATGTATTTCCATTTTTTGAGATTGCTCAAGGAAAAATTGTTAGCATTACCGTTTCCATGTCCAATGAATCAGGTATGTTATCAAGTGTTTTAAAAGCAATAGCAGATAAAAACGGAAGTATTTTGACCATAAATCAAGATATTCCATTACAAGGTATTGCCAATAGTAGTATTTCTTTTGAGACCAAAAACTTACAAGGTTCATTAGAGGAATTATTACATGATATTCGCAATATGAAAGGAATTATTAAAGTAGAAATTTTAGGTCAAGCGTAATATACATTCAATATTGACCAGTCTAGAAGAGAGTAGGACCATTATGAAGACCGTTAAAATAGCCTTATTAGGATTTGGTACTGTTTCCCAAGGAACATTTAATTTATTACAAGAAAATGCCGATTTGATTACAAATAGAAGCGGTGTAACTATTGAGATTTCTAAAATATTTGTTCGTAATCCTGATAAATATACAAATATTACGCTTCCAAGCACTGCACAATATGTGACTAACATTGATGATGTTCTTAATGATGAATCGATTGCAATTGTCGTTGAATTAATGGGTGGCACAACATTTGCGAAAGATTGTGTTGAAGCAGCCTTAAAACATGGAAAAAGTGTTGTTACAGCCAATAAGGATTTATTAGCTGAAGCGGGCCCATATTTATTTGATTTAGCGTACAAAAATAACGTGGATTTACGTTTTGAAGCCTCTGTGCTTGGTGGGATTCCAATTATTAGAACATTATATGAATCCCTTGGCGGTAACCGCATTACTGAACTTGTTGGTATCATGAATGGTACAACAAACTTTATTTTATCTAAAATGACAGATGAAGGATTAAGCTACGGAGATGTATTAAAAGAGGCTCAAGATTTAGGCTATGCAGAAGCTGATCCAACTGCCGATGTAGAAGGCTTAGATGCAGCACGTAAACTTGCTATTTTGGCGTCTATTAGCTTTAATCGTCGTATATTCTTCGAAGATGTAACTGTAGAGGGTATCACTAAAATTGATACCGAAGATATTTCCTTCGGTAAGGAATTCGGCTACAATATTAAACTTATTGGTATTGCCAAAGAATCTTCAAAGGGTTTATCTCTCAATGTATATCCTGCTTTCGTACCATTAACACATCCACTAGCATCCGTACGCGGTTCGTACAATGCAATTTATATTAAAGGGAATGGCATTGATGATGCTATGTTCTACGGACGTGGCGCTGGCAGTTTACCAACAGGTAGCTCCGTTGTCAGCGATATTATGGAAGTAGCTCAAAATGTAGCATTTGAATCTACAGGACGTTTTAAACCATTCTACTTTGATCAAAAGAATATTTATTCTCCAGGTAAAATACAATCTAGTTACTACATGCGATTAGCTGTTGATAATAAAACTGGCGTTCTTGCGAAAATTGCTACAAAATTAGCAGAGCAAAAAATCTCTGTTCTTTCAATCGTTCAACGGAATAAAGATCCTGAAACAGCAGTACTTGCTATTGTAACTTCTAAATGTCCACATTCCTATATTTTAAATTTAATTGATTCTTTTAATAGCTTGCGCTCTGTGAAAGAAGTAAGCAGTGTAATCAGAATTATGGAAGCGTAATATTATGACAACTATTCGTGTACAAGTGCCTGCTACAAGTGCCAACTGCGGTCCGGGCTTTGATTGCCTTGGATTAGCTCTAAATCTATATAATATTTTTGAGTTTACACCTGATGCAAATGCTACATCATTTAGCTATACATTTCATGGTTATGGCGCAGATATATTAGAAAAAGAAGACCCTAAAAAAAATCTCATTGGCATTGCTATTGAACAAGTATTTGCTAAAGCACAAGAACCAATACAATATGGTCATATTACTTCGGAAACACTAATTCCGCCTTCTCGTGGTCTTGGTAGTAGTAGTACTGCTATTGTAGGTGGTTTATTACTAGCCAATAATCTCGTAAACAAACCGCTTTCAAAAGAAGAATTACTCATCATTGCCAATCGTATGGAAGGGCATCCAGATAATGTGGCACCAGCCATTTTTGGCAATCTTTGTTGTGCTACAGGCCTAAAAGATAAAGTGTTGAATACAGTAATCCCTGTACCAGAGTCACTACATTTTGCCGTTGTCGTGCCAGAGGTATTAGTTTCCACAGAATATGCACGATCTGTATTGCCAAATCATGTGCCTTTTAAAGAGGCCGTTCAAAATGTGAGTCATGCATCGTTATTCGTAACTAGTTTAATTACGAACCAACTGGATAATCTTGCAGTTGCACTGGAGGATAATCTTCATGTACCGTATCGAAAAACATTGATTCCACATTGCGATAAGGTATTTTCTGCCGCAAAAGCCGCAGGCGCTTATGGTGCAACTATCAGTGGATCTGGTTCTACCTTAATTGCATATACAGATAAAGCTCATGTACAAACAGTAGCTGAAGCAATGGGGCAAATCTTTGATTTCCATGGCATTGAGAACAAGGTATATGTGTTAGAAGCAGATACAACAGGGGCCACAACTATTCAAAATGTGGTATAATAAATCTAGTTAAGGCATAGTCCAAAAACTTATGTTGGAGGATTCTATGAATAATTTTAAAACAACAATGTTACTAGCCACTTTAATAGTGATACTAGTATTATTAGGTGATGCTTTTGGCGGGGCTCGCGGGATGATGCTAATGTTCATCATATCTGCAGGCATGTCATTTGCATCGTATTGGTATAGCGATAAGATTGTGTTAGCACAATACAACGCACAGCAAGTTACCGCTCAATCCAACCCTAAATTATATGGTATGGTTGAACAATTAGCTAAGAATGGTAAATTACCAATGCCAAAGGTATATATCATCCCTACGGACGTACCAAATGCATTTGCAACTGGTCGTAATCCTGAACATGCTGCCGTAGCAGTAACAGCAGGGATTCAACGCTTGTTAACGGATGATGAATTAGCTGGTGTATTAGGTCACGAGTTAACACATGTTAAAAATCGTGATACTTTAATCAGTACCATTGCAGCAATTATAGGTGGTGCTATATCCACTATTGCGCAGTTTGGTATGTTCTTTGGTGGTCGCTCTGATGACCGCGATGATAATGTCAATCCACTTGCATTGATTGGTATGGTTATTTTGGCACCTTTAGCAGCTGCTATTATCCAAATGAGTATTTCCCGTACCCGTGAATATTTAGCGGATGAGGGTGGAGCTATGTTAAGCAAAAATCCATTAGGACTTGCATCGGCATTGGCCAAAATAGAAGAATATTCTAAATATGGAACATTACCTAATGCTAATAATGCTACAGCTCATATGTTTATAATTAATCCTATGATGGGGATTGGTGCTAGTTTATCTAATCTTTTTAGCACACATCCAAGCACAAAGGACCGTATTGCTAGATTAAAAAAACTATCTCTAAATCCACATTATAGATTTTAATAAAAGGGAGGTTTAAAGATGGAAGAAACTTTAGTTCTCATTAAACCAGATGGTGTAAAACGTCAAATCTGTGGTGAAATTCTTACACGTTATGAACGTAAAGGCTTAATTATTAAAGCTATGAAATTACTTCAAACACCAAAAGAATTAGCAGAAGAACATTATGCAGAGCATAAAGATAAGCCATTCTTTGGTGAATTAGTTGATTTTATCACGTCTGGACCTGTACTAGCTTTTGTACTAGCAGGTAAAAATGCCGTTACGTCTGTACGTACTATCAATGGTGCAACTAATCCTTTAGATGCCACACCTGGTAGTATTCGTGGTGACTATGCCTTAACTATGGATTCTAATGTTGTACATGCATCTGATTCAGTAGATTCAGCAGCACGTGAAATTCATTTATGGTTCCCAGAATATAAATAACATATAACAGGAGGTGCGGCCATGGGTAGTAGTGTTTATACAAAAACAGGTGATCAAGGTACAACAGGTCTTTATACGGGTGAACGTGTAAAGAAATCTTCTCTTCGTGTTGAAGCCTATGGTACGATTGATGAGCTTCAAGCCTTCCTAGGATTGGCTAGAGCCTATGCAAAGAACGTAAGAGTACAAGCTGAATTACTCGATATAGAACGTTCCTTATGGACTTTAATGGCTGATATTGCTAGCTTGAATCAAGCTCCACAAATTACTGATCAGCAAGTAAAACATTTAGAAAAAGTTATCGACCGCTTTGATGCAAAATTAGAACCTCTTGCAGAATTTATTTTACCTGGTGAGAATAAATCTTCTGCCTATTTACATGTATCTAGAACCGTTGCTCGTCGTGCAGAACGTGATTTATGGCGTGTATTAGACGCAGGTGAAAGCGTACATGAATCTAATTTGCGATACTTAAATCGACTATCTGATTTATGCTTCATATTAAGTCGTGTAGAAGAAGAAATCGGAGAAGAATAAACAAAAAAAAGCTATGTCTTCACATAGCTTTTTTCTTTATTAAGATTGTGTAATTTCTTGATTCAATACATCATGTGGACTTGGATAGAAAAAGAAGATATGCGGAATTTGATATCTAAATTTTTCACGCAATAAATCTGCTAATGTTGTCTCAAAATTTATAATTTTAGATGCATCAAAAGAAAAATCCTCTACTAATACAAACATTTGAGGCTCCACAATAGGTGCATTAGGAGGTAATTCAGAAGGGTCTAGCGGTACATTAACAACAACACGACATGTACCTATATATCCACCTTGACCATCTTCAATAGCTACACGATAGGTATTTTCCCAAAGGGTAGACATCATTTTTAATTTCATATTCATAATTTCCATAGTGTATCTCCTTTTGTTATACTAATAATGATACAGAAATTATATATACTTGTATAGGTGCTTTATGAAATCTACAATTATTCTATGCTCCGGAGGAGCTCGTAGTGGAAAAAGTGAATTTGCAGAACAATTAGCCTTATCCTTAAAAGGGCGAAAGGCATATGTTGCTACCGGGCAAGCTTTTGATGACGAAATGAAAGACCGCATCAAAAAGCATCAATTACGCCGCGGTAAGGATTGGATTACTTTTGAAATCCCACTACACTTACATGAAAATTGGGAACAAATTAAGAATGTTAGTGATGTCATATTAATAGATTGTCTCACTATGTTTACATCAAATCACGTCTTCGCTCATGGGGATATCAATACGCAGGAGGATGCTAATCGTATAGAATCTATTATTTTAAAAGAATTGCAATTATTATTACAAGAAATTAATAACAGTAATGATAAAACGGTTATTTTTGTAACCAATGAAATCGGATTAGGTATTGTACCAGAAAACAAATTGGCAAGATATTTTCGCGACATAACTGGCCGTGTAAATCGAGAGGTTGCTAGTGCTGCTAATAAAATGTACTTAACAATTAGTGGGGTAACCATAGAATTAAAATCTCAGGAGGTTCATATAAATGGCTAAAAAAATCATGTTCCAAGGAACGAGCTCTAATGTAGGCAAAAGTATTTTATGTACTGCATTATGCCGTATTCTTTATCGGATGGGCTATAAAACTGTGCCATTTAAAGCGCAAAATATGGCTTTAAACTCCTATGTAACCAAATGGGGTGATGAAATAGGACGTGCTCAAGTTGCCCAAGCTGAAGCAGCTGGTATTGATCCTATTGTACAAATGAATCCTGTATTGCTTAAACCTACAGGAAATCAGTCATCTCAAGTTGTACTAATGGGCAAACCTGTTGGTGTGTATAGTGCTAAAGAATATCATACCCATTACTCTTTAACAGCTCTTGATAAGGTCAAAGAATCTCTTGCCTTTCTCGATGAAAATTTTGAAATGATTGTCATCGAAGGGGCTGGTAGTCCTGCTGAGGTTAATTTAAAAGCTAATGATATCGTAAATATGCGTATTGCTAAAATGACACAAGCTCCTGTATTTCTCATTGCGGATATAGATAGAGGTGGTGCTATTGCTTCTATTGTGGGTACATTAGAATTACTCGAACCGGAAGAACGCGATCTAATAAAGGGGATTGTAATTAATAAATTCCGTGGCGATATTAAATTACTAGAACCAGCATTGACTTTCATCGAAGAAAAAACAGGTAAAAAAGTGGTTGGTGTTATTCCTGCCATTGAAAATCTTGATATTGATGAAGAAGATTCTGTAGCTTTGGAAAATAAAAAGAATGTAGGTTCTAAAGACATTCAAATTGCTGTTATCCAAACTCCTAAAATCTCTAATTTTACAGATTTTGATGCGTTGAACTATGAACCAGATGTTTCCGTTCGTTTTGTCGGTCCTGGAGATGTTATTGGTACGCCTGATTTGATTATTTTGCCAGGTTCTAAAAATACATTAGCTGACTTAACATATTTAAAAAACTCCGGCTTAGCTGATGAGATTAAAGAACTCGCTGAAAAAGGAACTCCTGTAATCGGTATTTGCGGTGGTAACCAAATGCTTGGTACTGCTATATATGATCCGCATCATATGGAAGGCGATATCGAGGAGAGCGAAGGCCTCGGCTTAGTTAACTCTACTACAACCATGAAGGATCAAAAAACGACACATCAAGTAACATTTGATGTGGAAAATTTACATTTCCTTAACGGTACATTTTCTGGTAGTGAACTCGTAGGATATGAAATCCATATGGGAGATACAACACCAAATGATGATACTGTAAAACGTTGTTTCACGATTACTAAACGTAGCGAAACGCCTATAACAGTAGTAGATGGATTTATCGATGGTCGTCATCAAGTTATGGGTACCTATATTCATGGTGTATTTGATAACGATGAATTCCGCCGTTTTATTATAAATCAATTACGTTTACGTAAAGGATTAGAAGAAACACCTGTTGTGTTCCATTATTTCGAACATAAAAACAATGCGTATAATCGTTTAGCAGATATCGTGGAAGAACATTTAGATATGGATTACATTATGAATCTATTAAAGGATAATGGGTGATATGAATGGATTTAAACATACTCTTAGATTGGTTTAAACATTATAACTATGTATGTATTCCAATTTTTGCGTTTATAATTGATACGATTATCGGTGATCCCAATAGTAAATTTCATCCTGTTGCTCTAATTGGTCGTGTCATATCATTTTATGAGGCTGTATTTTATAAAGATACAGATAATGATACAAAAAAACTCTGGTATGGTGGTATTACGGTTGGCTTTATATTGTTAACCGTTTACATCATAGCCTCACTACTTCTTTGGATTGGTAGTCTTATCAATGAATGGGTAGAATATGCCATTCAAGTACTGATTGTGTACATCACAATTTCGCCTCGTTCACTAGGCGCAGCTGGGTTTGAAATTAATCGATTGCTGAAACAAGGTCGCATCGATGATGCTAGGCATCGCGTTTCATGGATTGTAGGTCGCGATACAGATGATCTTGATGAAAGTGAAATTACTCGGGCTACAGTAGAAACAATAGCTGAAAATACTATTGATGGCATTGTTTCACCTCTATTTTTCTTTATATTAGGTGGTCCAATAGGGGCTATATTATATCGCACAGCTAATACTATGGATTCCATGTTGGGATATAAAAATCAGAAATATATGTTCTTTGGGCGTGTAGCTGCGCGTTTAGATGATATATTAAATTGGATTCCAGCACGACTAACATTTCTATTATTAGTTATTTCTGCCTTTATATTACGATTTGATGGCAAGGCCGCATTCCGTATCGGCCTTCGCGATGCCTATAAACATCCTAGTCCTAATGGGGGCTATGCAGAAGCACCTGTGGCGGGTGCATTGCACATTCGCCTAGGCGGTTATAACCAATACTTTAAAAAGATGACATTTCGTGAGTATATGGGGGATGCATTAGAAACACTTAATCGATTACATATTACTCGATGTGTATATATGATGTATTTGTCATCAATACTTATGATCATCATCACCACCATAGTCGCTTATCAATTTATGGAGTAATACATAGATGACACCTTTCTTTATAGCCTTACAATTTCTAACTAGACTAAAAATCGTAAATCAAACAGAATGGTCCATGGAAGATTTTGGTAAGTCTGTTGCTACATTTCCTTTTGTAGGATTAATTATCGGTATATTTTTAACACTGATTTATTTTATATTCTCTCAATTTTTATCACCCATTCCATTAATGCTTATAATTGTTATCAGTGAGTTTTTATTCACAGGTGGCTTGCATGCTGATGGACTAATGGATACAAGCGATGGCCTGTTTTCAGGGCGTGAAAGAGAGAAAAAATTAGAAATTATGAAGGATAGCCGTGTGGGTTCCTTTGGGGTTGTAGCTTTTGTATTTATCACATTGTTAAAATGGCAACTATTAACTGCGATTCCTATACCTGAATTTATCCCTATTATACTGGTAATGATGCCTCTTATGAGTCGATACACATTAATTTTAAGTATTCGCTCCTATCCGTATGCTCGTAAATCCGGTATGGGACAAGCCTTTGCCGTATATGCACCAAAACATGTGATTACATGGAGCACTATTTCTACTTTTTGTATGCCTATTATCATTTGTATACTTTTATCATTACTATATGCAATCGCTTTAGGTATAACAAGTATACTTTCGATTCCATTTATACCATATAGCATAGCTATTTTTGGCCTTGCATACGCTTTGGTAGGCTTAATGGAAATCAATATATTCTCGATGATCGTTAGCTATATCATTAATCGTATTATCAATCATTATATAGTTAAACAGCTAGGTGGAACGACTGGTGATACATATGGATTCGTAGTAGAAGTAACAGAGGTCTTGTTGATATTAGTATATATAATTACGTTGACATTGTTATCTTCTGTTGTGAAAGCTCCTATTCTTTAATCATTTAATTATACATAGATCGTTTTATTGTATAAGGAGGATTTAGTGACTTATTATGTTCGTGCTCCAGGCACTTGTGGGGAATTTATCCAAGGAGCCATTGATGGACAATCATTTCTTGTGACATGTCCAATCAACCGCTATTCCTATGCACTGAGCCAGGTAACACATCCATTACCACACTATTATTGCTCCTTACAACCTAAGTCTAGTCAAGCTCGCAACTTAGTAAAGGATATATTACATATTCCAAGCCATGACAATACCGCCATCTATGTAAGATCTGATATTATCCAAGGAAAAGGAATGGCATCTAGCTCTGCGGATATAGCAGTAGCCGCAATGGCCACTGCTTTATCATGTAATAGAGCATTAACACCAAAAGAGCTAGAAACCATTTGTTTATCAGTAGAGCCAACAGATGCCGCTTTTTACCCTGGAATTACACAATTTGATTATATAAATGGGGCCATCTGTAATTTTTTAGGAACTTGTCCGCCTTTAAAAATACTCATTTTTGATGAAGGTGGTACTATTGATACCATCTCTTTTAATCAACAAAAAGACTTATCCCATAAAATTAACGAAAAAGAACCTATCATTAGAGAATCGTTAGATCTCTTTAAAAAAGGTCTAGAAACACATGATATTACGTTGATAGGACAGGCAGCTACCTTGAGTGCCTTTGCTAATCAACGCATTTTATATAAGCCTAATCTTTACGAGTTTCATGATATTGGTAATGCCTTTCATAGTGTTGGTACAATCATTGCTCACAGTGGTACTATAATGGGACTATTGTTTCCAAGTGATTATACGGCTATTGATGAATGTAGGCGATACATTGAAAAAAAATTACCTACCTTACAATATATTGATATTGTGGAAACAACAAATGAAGGACTAACATATATAAAGCGATAAAGGAGGATGCCAATGCCAGATACACACGGCGGAAATATTTTTAAATTTTCTCATGACCACAAAATAAATCTATCTGAAGTATCTGATTTTAGTGCCAATATCAATCTACTAGGACCTAGTCCAAAAGGTTTAGACGCACTAAACGAGCGATTACGTTACATATCACATTATCCAGATGTTACAAATGATGATGTTATGAATTCTATTGCCGATGTATATGGTATAGAAAAGAGTTCTATACTTCTTGGTAATGGAGCTGCAGAGCTTCTCTATGTAATTGGACGATTACCTGGATTTACAGGGGCTTTTGTTCCTGCGCCTGGTTTCTCTGAATACCAAGCTTCTATGGATGCTGCTAATATACCGTTGAGGGATATTTTTTATCGTCAGCGACAAGATGATGATGGCAACCCATATTTTGAAGTACCTTATTTAGCATTACAAACATTTGCTGCTGAATTAAAAGGTCAAGATGGGCGCATTATCGTATTTTTAGGAAATCCTAATAATCCAGATGGAACATTGTTGGATAAACAATCAATCAAAATATTAGCACAAATGTTAAAGGATGCTAATAGCTTACTTGTTATCGATGAATCATTCATTGATTTTATTGGTAATGAATCGTTACGAGACAATAGCTACTCTATGCGCGAGCTCATTAATCAATATGATAATGTAATTATCGTACATTCTTTTACAAAATTTTATGCTGTACCGGGACTTCGTATAGGCGCAGCGTTTGCAAATCCTACATTAATACAATCATTGCGTCAATATATTCCTGCATGGTCAGTTAATACATTGGCACAAGCTTATATTGAATCCGCTCTAAATGATACCAAGTATATTAAAGATAGTAAGATTGTATTAGCAAATGAAGCAAAGTATATGTATGAATCATTAGCGGCTATTAAAGATTTAGTAGTTTATAAGCCATCCGCAAATTATATCTTAATCGAGATTATTAATCCTGCCATTACAGTTACTGATATACAAACTAGATTAGACAAACATAATATATTAATTCGTAGCTGTGCTAATTATAAAGGGTTAGGCCAAAAATGGATGCGGATAGCTATAAAAGATCATGCACATAACGTGGCACTTATTCATTTATTAAGTACCATATTTAAGAAATAGGAACACAACATGAAAACATTATATATTATTAGACATGGCGAAACTGAATGGAATAAGATAGGTCGCTATCAAGGCATAACCGATGTTCCTCTAAATGATAATGGAATAGCACAGGCAAAAGCTTGCGCTAATGCATTAAAGGATGTACATTTTGATCGTATTCTATCAAGTGATTTATCTAGAGCACTTGTAACAGCAGAAACGATTCGCGGTAATCGAAATATCGATATTAAAACAGATTCTCGGTTACGAGAAATCGACTTTGGTGACTGGGAAAAATTATTGTTCTCAGAAATCGAAGAACGATGGCCAGGCCTTATTGATCAAATGTATCGACAACCTGATATTGTAAAATTACCAAATGGTGAAAGCTTTCAAGAAGTACAAAATCGTGCATGGGCTGGTCTTTCAGAATTTTTAAGCCAAAATGATGATGACGAAACAATCCTAATAACCTGTCATGGTGGGACGATTCGTACACTGTTATGTAAAATGCTAGATATTCCGATTGGTCATTGTTGGAATTTTAGCCAAGGTAATACTGCGATTAATCGCGTGTTTTACAACGGGATGGGACCATCGGACCATAATATTTTAAACTTATTAAATGATACTGCTCACGTAGATAATTTAAGAGGGCATGTATAATTTATTCTTTCAAATACTATGAAAGAGGAATTAAGATGCGATTAGATAAATTATTAGCCAATAAAGCCTTTGGTAGTCGCAAAGAAGTTCACCAAATTATAAAGGATGGACGTGTTACTGTAAATGGTACTATTATCCTAAAAAAAGACCAATCCATACATATAGATGATGATATTATTGCAGTTGATGGCGTACAAATATCAACAAAACAACAGTTTTATATTAAATTTCACAAACCAGCTGGATATATTACGGCTGTAGAAGATTCTACTCATCCTGTAGTGATGGATTTATTACCACCCGAGTTTAAGAAAATGGGTGTATTTCCAGTTGGACGCCTAGATAAAGATACAGAAGGACTATTATTACTCACAAACGATGGTATATGGGCGCATTCTATCATTAACGGTCACAAACATGTGCCGAAGGTATACTATGTGGAATTTAATGGTAAACTCACAAAAGATGGTCTTGAACGCATTGAAACAGGTATAGTATTGGGGGATGGAACCCAATGTAAACCAGCTAAAATAGACGTTCTTTCTGATTCTTCTTTACATATAACCATTGAAGAAGGCAAGTACCATCAAGTTAAACGTATGATTGGAGCTGCTGGAGGAGAAGTTACTTATTTAAAGAGATTGTCCATAGGTCATATTACATTAGATGGGATTGAAGCTATTAATACATATTCAGAAATAGCCGATCAAGATGTGGTAGACTTTAAAAAATAGCATGAAAATCTATTCAATATAGGCATTTTATGGTATTATAAGGTGTACTTTATAGACTAGGAGCATGATTATGAACGGATTAAATCAGCTACAAAAGTATATTAAAGAACAAGAATTAACTGGTGTCATTTTAATTGACCCTATAAATTTACATTATTTTGCTGGTTTTACAGGTACCACAGGATTTGCTATTGTCACACAAGACAAAGCATTTATGATTACCGATTTTAGATATACAGAGCAAGCTACAAAACAATGTGAAGGCTATAAGGTTATTCAATATGAATCATCAGTTATGGATACTCTTGTAGATATTTTTAATGACAATCACATTCACGATGGTCTCTTTGGTATTGAAGGAAAATATATGCCTGTTGATACATATGAAACCTTATGTGATACATTAGATGAGCGCTTTAATTTTACATCCATACATTTTGCAAAATTGCGTGCTGTAAAACGAGAAGATGAATTAGAATTAATGCGAAAAGCTGCTAAAATTGGAGATGATGCATTTGCCGCATTATTACCGCAATTAAAGATCGGTATGACGGAAAATGAAGCACGTATCATTTTAGAAGATGAAATGTTAAAACGAGGTTCGGAAGAACCTTCTTTTGCAACAATTGTAGCATCTGGCAATCGATCTAGTATGCCTCATGGTGTAGCTAGTGATAAGATTATAGAGGCTGGTGATTTTATCACCTTTGATTTTGGTGCCGTGTATAAAGGGTTCCATTCAGATATGACTCGAACAGTCGTTATGGGCCCCGCATCAGAGCAACAAAAGAAATTGTACAGTATAGTTTTAGAAGCTCAAAAACGAGGTGTTGCAGCAGTTCGTGCAGGAATTACAGGCAAAGAACTTGATGCAGTATGTCGTGACTATATACGAGAACAAGGATATACCAAGGAATTTAATCATGGTACGGGACACGGTGTGGGACTTGAAATCCACGAAGAACCAGTAGCCAATCCGAAATCCGATACGGTATTTTCTGAAAATATGATCATTACGGTAGA